>NZ_LASY01000041.1:0-53711 GCF_000973155.1 Grimontia sp. AD028
GAACCTCGTGTGTCGCTCCACTTTCTCTTAGAAGAGGTGGGAAGCTGTCATCGTACTTGAACGGTGAAATACGGACGCGGGATGGAGCAGCCTGGTAGCTCGTCGGGCTCATAACCCGAAGGTCGTCGGTTCAAATCCGGCTCCCGCAACCACATTCGAAAGCCCAGACTTAGGTCTGGGCTTTTTTGTATGCGTCTTTTCCTATAGACCTAAAAATTACTTGGAGTGTTAATGGTTCAAAGATAGGACAAAGTCATATTATCTGCTCTAATTAACTCTGTTAGGTATTTCGCTGGCATGGAAGCTTTAAAATGGCAAACACTAATGTAACCACCCTCGACCGCACAGATATCGAAATCCTCCGCATTCTCCAATCCAATGGCCGCTTGCCAGTTGTTGAGCTCGCCAAACGGGTAAACCTCACTACCACACCTTGCTCTGAACGGGTAAAACGCCTCGAAAGGGAAGGGTACATCTCTGGGTATCATGCGGATATTTCCGCAGAGAAACTGGGTTTAGACGTGGTTGTCTTTATTCATATGCGTCTTGATCAGACTAACCTTTCCATCTTCGATAAGTTCGCCAAATCTGCCATGTTGATTCCCGAGATTGAAGAGTGTTACTCGCTGTCCGGCGACTTCGATGCCATGGTGAAAGTGCGTGTGAAGAACATCAAGGCTTATCAGAAGTTCATGTCGACCCGCATTATTCAACTTCCTGGTGTTATTCAAACCCGCAGTGAAATTGTTATTGCTGAATACAAGCGAAGTGCTGGGATCAATCCTGACCTTATCGCTTTGTCTTGATAACGAAACGTTAAGGCAAAGTGAAGGGCTAAAATTGTGCTTCATAGGTAAATCACCTAAATAAATGGCTTTAAAAAGGTAATGGCTTAACCAAAGCTGCATATTCTCATCTCATTTAGGTAACTTTCCCTCGAGACCCTGTCTAAAATTAACCTCATAACAATAATGTTAATAAAATGTTGAGGTGTTTAGATGGTCGCACCCATCCAGAGAGATACGATCAACTCTCAGGCCACTATCCACGCAGCGAAAGCTGTGGTGATGGTGCCACCTATTGATTTCAAATTTAATGTGGAAACCAGCGCAGATAACGAGTTCCAAAAATCTCTGGCTCTGACTGACGCTGAAATTCGTACCAAGGCGCTAAAAGAGTTTTACGGGATGGTCGAGCTGTTGCGTTCACATGGTGTGGATGTAACGGTAATGGATTACTCAACCGCTCAAGGCGAGACTCCTGACGCCGTCTTTCCCAATAACTGGTTTTCTACCACTGCTGATGGAGATGTTTACCTCTTTCCAATGGCGTGTGAGAACCGCCGCCGGGAAGTTCGTCCTGAAACTTTGGTAGATGCACTCCGTGAGTCTGGTTTCAACCCTACACAGGTTCTTCAACTCGGGAATCTGGAATCTCCGGAGGCTTTCTTAGAAAGCACAGGGGTGATGATCATGGATCATATCAACTCCACTGTGTATGCCGCCTTATCAGTGCGCTGTGACCGCAATTTGCTTCAGCAATATGTCAATCGTGCTGGATTTAAAGAGGTGATTTACTTTGATACGCGAATGTCTTCTGGCTCGCCTGTATATCACACCAATGTGATGATGGCTGTGGGTGAGGGATTCGCAGTAATATGCGATGAAATCATTGAAGAATTCGAACGTCGCAGAGTTTTGAATTCATTACAAAAGACGAAAAACGTCGTATCAATTACCGAAGAGCAAATGGGTCAGTTTTGCGGCAACATCCTCCAACTTCAAAACGACAAAGGCGAGCGACTGATTGCGATGTCTCTGTCAGCCTATAATGCGTTTACCTTGGAGCAAAAACGCGTGTTACGTAAACATGGCAAACTGGTTCCCATTGATGTTTCAACCATTGAAACCATTGGTGGAGGCAGCGTTAGGTGTATGTTGGGCGAGAATTTCTTGCCAGCATAATCAATAGATTTTCCTACAATAAAGCCGCTTAAAAGCGGCTTTTTTCTTATCTGACAAAGTGCTGCATTGAATTAACACTCCCCTCAAGTTGCAGAACCGGACATTCGTCTTATTCTTAAAGTATGTCGCAACATCTAGAACAAGAAACACATCGGGGGCTATCCCTCGCCTATGGGAGTGAAACAAATGCCGGAAAGACGATATCGTCTTATCACACGAAGTGACTTCGACGGATTGGTATGTGCGGTGCTGTTAAAACACATCGATTTGATTGATGAGATCAAATTCGTACATCCAAAAGACATGCAGGACGGGGTCGTTGAGATCACCGAGTATGACATCACGACCAACTTACCTTACAACGCAAAAGCACACCTCTGTATCGACCACCATGCTTCTGAGATGATTCGTAACCAGGAACTTAGCGCCAACCACATCATTGACCCAGATGCACCTTCGGCAGCCCGCGTAGTGTGGAAACACTTTGGCGGCGAAAACACATTCCCGGACGCTTGGGAAGAAATGATGGAGGAGGTTGATAAGGGCGACTCTGCGCAATATACAAAAGATGAAGTGCTCTATCCGGAAGGGTGGGGCTTACTGAACTTCATGATGGACTCCCGAACAGGCCTTGGGCGTTTCAGAGAGTTTCGAATTTCTAACTACGAATTGATGATGGATTTGATTGATTACTGCAAAGATAAACCTATTGCGGAAATCATGGCTCTTCCAGATGTGAAGGAGCGCGTGGATCTTTATTTCAATCATCGCGAGAAATTTCAGGAGCAAATCAGGCGCTGTGCATCTGTGTGCGGCAATCTGGTTGTGTTGGACTTACGACGTGAAGACACAATATGGGCGGGGAATCGCTTCGAGATCTATGCCCTTTACCCACAATGCAATATCTCTGTGCATGTTTTGTGGGGGTTCCAGAAGCAAAACACCGTGTTTGCCTGTGGCAAATCAATCTTTGACAAATCATCACAGACAAATATTGGCGAGCTGATGCTGAAATATGGCGGTGGTGGCCACGAAAATGCCGGCACCTGTCAGGTGCCAAATGAAATGGCCGCACAGATTGAAGATGAACTCATCGTCCAAATCAACAAAGATGGGTAGCCATAAAGAATGACAAAGCCCCTCAGTAGGGGCTTTCTTTTTAACTGTCGCTTGGCTCTTTAGGGGATAGTGGTAGCCTGTCGAAAGATACGCCTTTCCAACCGGAATGGATGAAATTGCGAATGTTAAGATGATCTTTACCGCTTGGGTGCGCGAGAACATCCTCTCTGTAATACCTGCCAAAGCACGCTAATACTGCGCGCTCATCCAGTCCATGAAGCTTCCCGAAGGCAAATATCTTGCATGAACCTGCGTTTTGACCTGCCTTGTTGGTCAAGTCACCATTTATAAATTCGGCTGGTGAGTAATGGTAAAACCGATCGATCACCGAGATGGTGTCTTCAAATTCAACAAGTTCAGGGGTGTTAGATAGCTTGAGTAAGAAATTACTGAGTTGCATGATAGTCCTAACTGCTGATTGCTTAATGAACTGGCTTCTACTGCGAACCTATTCAGCTAGGTATCAGATTATTCGCGTAAAAACCTCGTTAAAGCATTTCCATAACGAAGTGTTTTAACAGGATGATACATTAAAGTGAAGTATCAATTCTGTTTCCTTATTATGTTCGAAAACTTATGGCGGGTTGTCTTTAAAGTAAGGCAAAAGTGAATCTGTTTCACTATTGCTTTGTAAGATTGCGCTTGCTTTGGCATAGATTTAAAGCAGATTGATTTCAAAACCGTCAAACGGACTTTCTCAGCTAAAAAAGTGTTTACAGTTTTCGGAACTGTAGATAATATTCGCCGCACTTACGGAGAGATGGCTGAGTGGTTGAAAGCACCGGTCTTGAAAACCGGCATACGTTAATAGCGTATCTAGGGTTCAAATCCCTATCTCTCCGCCACTTTTAAATCAAACAGCTTTAACTAGGTGTTTGACTCAGAGGATGAAACATTCCTCCGAGAGATAGGGTGAAGAAGCCTGGACAGGGTTCAGTCGAGCGCGAAGCGCGAGACAACAACGGCTTGCCGTTGGCCCGAAGGGCAAGGGAGCGAAGCGACCGAGTAAATCCCTATCTCTCCGCCACATTCTGGAAGTTGGGCTTTAAAGCCGGATTTCACAAGAATTGGAGCGGTAGTTCAGTTGGTTAGAATACCGGCCTGTCACGCCGGGGGTCGCGGGTTCGAGTCCCGTCCGCTCCGCCAACACAACAAAGCCCCGCAGGAAACTGCGGGGCTTTTTGTATTTATCAGATTCCAAGAGAAGGGACACTCACGAGCCATGCGGCTTGAGTCCCGCTGGAGCGCCAGCCCGGCCGTTCCGCCACTGATTAAAGCCTGATGCGAAAGCGTCAGGCTTTTTTCTTATACGCGCCCCAGAAAGTGCTGTGCACGTTGGTTTTCCTACAATGTCTGAACATACTCTTTGGGTGTCAGCCCGAAGACTTCTTTAAACCTCTGCGAAAATCGCGCTTCAGATTGATAGCCACAGGCAAGCGCAATATTAAGCTGTGAGCGGGAATTCTGCATGAGTGAGAGGGCATAAACCATCCGAACGTTGGTAAGGATATGGCGAAACGACGTGTTTTCTGCAGCGAGCTTTCTCTTCAAAGTTGCCGAGCTCATTGAAAAGTCGGCAGCAACGGATTCAACGCTATGCGCATTACCCGGGTTTAGGCTTAGGTAGCTCGCAAGTTTTTCGCTCAAAGATTTATCACTTCCGGGGAAGAGAAGGCGCAAAGCATTGGCTTCCTGAAGCTCAGCGTAAAATGCCAGCAGAAACTGCTTTTGAGTTTCTTCAGATAGTGACTTTCCCGCCATTTCATACAAGACATCAAAACAGTACGCCAACTGCGGCGTGACAGAAAGACGCGGTTCTTCGGCTATTGGTGCTACTGAAGCATTGTCCTCAAGCCACTCGTTAGGCGGAGGCTCTAGAAAGGTTAGCGTTCTGGAAAAGAAATCGGTTTGTGAAGGTTCGTTGACGAACGTAAGGGAATGACTGGCCGGAACAACCAACCAGTCATGTGAGGAATACTGACGAGAGCAATCTTGCCACCAAAGCTGCTTCAATCCTCGGTTTACCCAGATAACGGTAGGGGCATAGACAAGTACGTTTCGAAGAGGCTGTTTTGTTACGCCACGAAATTGTCCAGTCTTCACCAGTGCTCTCGTCATCTCGATTCCTTATTCGTTCACATAGGTAGCGGTTAGCGTTGCTTTACCCAATGCGGAAGCATTCAACATGTATCCAATCAGCGCGTTAGATGGATTCTTTGGCAACGCCAGCTCTTCAGAAGGTAACGCCCAAACCGTAAATTGATAGCGATGCATTCCATGACCTTTTGGTGGGCAGGCACCACCAAAGCCGACAGCCCCGTAGTCATTTTCCATCTCGTGCGCTTGTTTCAACTTGCCTGATGCACCTTGATCTAGCTGGGTGGTTGAAGCGGGAATATCGAGTGCCAGCCAGTGCCACCATCCACTACCAGTAGGTGCATCTGGGTCGTATGCCGTAATCGCAAAGCTTTTGGTTCCTTCCGGTGCATCTTTCCAACTTAATTGTGGAGAGAGGTTATCGCCTGAACAGCCGAAACCTTGGAACACAAAAGTATCTGCCATTCTTGAGCCTTCTTGAATGTCGCTACTGCTCAGGGTAAATGCGTGGCTATTAAACGCCACGGCGGCCAAAAGTGGGGCGATAAGTGTCAGTTTCATCATGATTCTCCTTGTCAATAAGTGGAACCATGATGCGGATTCTAGATAAGATTTTATTTACATTAAAGCTCAATATTTGAAACTAAGATAGGCATATTGAGCTTATTGGTGATTTCTGGGTACTTTTAGAATGCTCACAGCCATCCCTTCTTCTTGAAATAGACCAAAGGCGCAACGCCCGAGGCGATCATCAATCCGATCGCAAAGGGGAAGCCGTATTTCCATTCTAATTCCGGCATAAAGTGAAAATTCATTCCATAGATACTGGCGACCACCGTCGGTGGCAGGAAAACAACCGCTGCAATTGAGAAGATCTTGATGATCTGGTTTTGTTCGATGTTGATAAAGCCCTGAGTCGAGTCCATCAGGAAGTTGATTTTGTCGAATAGGAAGGTGGTGTGGGACATCAAAGCATCAATATCCCGGCCGATTTCGTGTAACGTTTCTCTGTGCTCGTTTCTGCTTTGCAAATGGCGAAGCAGGAAGGAAATCGCACGTTGGTTATCCATCAAACAAAGGCGCACTTTTCCGTTACTGTCCTCAAGCTTTGCCAATTGCTCAATGCTTTCTTCCAAATCGGAATCGTCATCTTCAAGCACAGCATGGCTGACTTTTTCCAACTCGCGGTGCAAGTCTTCCAGCGTATCCGCATGGTTTTCGACTTTCTGCTCCAGTAAAGTCACTAAAAGGGTTTCTACATCTTTGCATCGAACTTGTCGACGTCTTGCGCGAAGCCTGAGTAAGCGAAAATCGGCAACGTCGCCATCACGAATGGTTATCAGACGTTCGCTCTGCAAAATACAGGCGACGGTGACTGTGGTGTGCCGTCCTTCACTTTTTGATAGGAATAGAGAGTGAACATGAAGGCCACTCTTGTCAGCGAAGTATCTGGCAGAGGTTTCAATTTCCTCAACATCATCAGATTCAGGTAAGTCGATGCGAAGTAAAGAGCTGACAAGTTCGCGTTCCGTATCAGTAGGATCGTGTGCATCTATCCATTTGGCTTGTTCCACCAACTGTTTGAGGTCAGCGTTTTCCCCAACAGGAATTTCCGTTATCGCGCCAGATTCAATCGTAAACAAACGTAGCATAATGACCCCTTAGCAATGCGGCAAATAAGAAAAAAGTGCAGGGCTGTGTTTTAATTCTGTGTTCAGATGGTGCTGACATTCAAGGTTGGGCGTGGGTATTGGCGTATACGTCACAGTAGGAAGACAGTTTGAATCGGGTGATACTGAGGTAACTTTAAGGCTGGCGGAGCTGCCAGCCTTACTGATTGGTTTGCGTTTTATTGAACCGGTTTTATGTCGATAGTGGCGCCTGCCGCTTCCAGCGCTTTTTCTAATTTCTCGGCCTCGCTTTTCGACAGCTTCTCTCTGAGCACAGCCGGAAGGCTTTCTACCACGGATTTGGATTCAATCAGGCTCAGGCCTGTCGCGTCTTTGACTGCCTGAATGATATCAACTTTCTTTCCATCTGCAGCGGTTAGCACCACATTGAACTTCTGCTCTGCAATTAGCTGGTTTTTCTGCATCAGTTGTTTGTCGATGCCCTTGAGCTTCATTTCATCAATAGCGAAGTTGACGGTATTCAGCAGGCCTTGTTCGCCTTTGGGAATCAGGTAGCCAAACTGGCTGCGGGTGAAAGGCTCTTCACACCGAGCAGCTTCCAGTTTGTCGTTGGTGACTTCGTAGAAAAGGCCTTCTGGCGTTTCCGTTACCATCACATCCACTTCACCTGCCGCGACAGCTTTTGGCACATCCAGATTGTTTTCAAACTTGGTGAAGCTGGCGTTCGAGAGGTTTGCATCCGCAAATTTTTCGTTGGTCCCGCCGATGTTTACGCCCACTCGAACCGAAGGCAGATTTACTGTCTCAAGAGAGTTGTACTTGCCAGCATTGCCTTTCGCGACGAGGAAACACTTACCAAAAACCATATAACCCTGAGTTTGTTCGGCGTTGAGTTGGCGCTGCATTCGGCGGGTAATGCCGCCCATGGCAATGTCGTACTTATCTTCTTTCAAGCCATCAAGTAGGGCTTTCCAGGTGGTGGGCACAAACTCCACTTTTACGCCGAGTTGTTCGCCCAGATATTGTGCAACATCGATGTCATAGCCTGAGTAGTTTTGGCCATCATAGAAAGAGAAAGGTTTGTAATCGCCGGTGGTGCCTACGCGAATGACGCCAGCTTCGAGGATGTCATCCAATTGATCTGCGACTGCAAAGCTGGAAAGGGTCAGAGCCACTGACGCGATGATGTGTGATGCTTTCATAGTTATACGTCTTTTTTTGGGTTATGGGACGCTCTAATCTATCAACCCCTTTCAGACGAAACGGTCTAACTAATGAGGAAGTGGGGCTTTTGCTTGTTGTTACTACTAACTTGTTATCCAGATCTAACTGGAAAAAGCTGTGTTGGGTGTTTTTTGATTAGCCCCTGTCGTTAACGGCTTAGCCTAAAAATGAAACGCTGGTTAGCTGTTTTATTTGATAACTTGAAAATGGTTATTAGGTAAGGACTTAAAAATGAAAAGCACCGTTGGTTTAGTGATGATGTTGGTTGCGATGGGAGCGTTTTTTATCAGTGCCTTTTGGGCGGATTCTGTACTGATGGGTATCTCTATCGTTTTGTTTTTGATCGGGCTGATTTTCTATTTTGTCTACAATAGATCTGTAGATGTCGATGACTGTGATGCCTCAATACACATTGAAACTCTAACTGAAAGAGCTGAATTGCATGTTGAGGATGAGTGGAAGAAACGTGACAAGATGAAAGGTTCTGATGCCTTCTCTGCGCCGGATGATCCGCAACACTAACTTGCTATTCCTATACTTGATCAACCCTTCCTAACCGGCTTCGCCAGATTAATTGGCAGCGCCGTGGTATGTTTCACTTCATCCAGCACAAACAGGGTCTGTGATTCTCTCACTTTAGAAAGCTTCTCAGTGTTTTTAATACAAAGTGCGAGCATTCTTTGTTGGTCTTAGAGACGGAGAAATGAGAGCCACTCACGGCTCGGTGACTTTGGCAGTTTGGAAAAGATTCACACAGCTTTTTGAAAAGATAAATGCCCGCTAATAGGAGCGGGCAACAAGAGTTTAACTTTCAAAGTATACTTAGTTAGTGCTTTCTAACTGATTTGGTGGATTTGAGTCGGAGAATAGTTAGTGAATGAGAAATTCAAATCCTTCTTCATTATCTGAAGATAATTTTGCTGCATCACTCCAATTCGTTAGGTCGTTACTTCTTCTCATCCATAGGCCTCCGGCTGCGTCGCTCCAAAGTCCATACCATGAACCGCTGTTGTCAGTTGATATTTGGACAAACTCTTCTTGTGTGTTGTCCAAGGAGGCGTCTGTATTTAATGTTTGCTCCACAGCCCAAGTCATACCGGTGTCTTCGGAAAAGCTATAGTAGGCGTCGCTATCTGTTCCGTTTGCTGGATTTTCTCCCTCCCATGAAGCGACTATTTTTCCCGTTGAAGAAACTTCGATGTGTCGTGCGTAGTCGTGATGCGTTGTTCCATCTGTAGCCCCATAGCTATTAAGCCTCTGGGATGTCGACCAGGTTTTCCCAAAGTCACTCGTGATTGCTGCATAGATATCTAAATCATCATCACCATGGTGCGCACTCCATATTGCAGCACCAATGCCATTAGCGTTTATGTCCAATTCGGGAAAATAATCAGCGTCACTAGCTAGATCAGACTGAGCCGCGCTGTTCAGATATTCAGGAGAACTCCATGAGACGCCTTTGTCGTCAGAGTAACTAAAGAGTATGTCTCTATCGCTTGATATTCCTCCATCAAGGTCGAAGTTGGAAACCCATACTACGATCCAATGGTTATCAAAAACCTTTACTCGTGGTTGCCAGTCTTGCTTAGTTTCTGACATAGCATAATCATTAAGCCAGTTCGGTGTCGTCCAAGTCTCGCCGTTGTCAGTAGATACGACGAAAACGATATCGCTATCTGTGCCTGCACCATTTATGTCCTCATTTGAAGACCAAACGGCGACCCAGGTTCCATTGCCATCCGTTGCCAATGAAACATCTTCATCTGATTCTGAATCGTTTGTATCCGCAGCGTTAAGAAGAGACCTTTCACTCCATGTTTGACCGTTGTCAGTCGATCTTGAATAAACGATATCATATTCACCACCAAAATCAGGGCTGTATTCACTTTGCCACGCAACGATAATGTTTCCTTTTCCGTCAGATACTGCGGTTGGAATATAGTCATCACCACTTGCTGCCCAAGGGCTTTCTGGAACTGCCCATGCATCGTTTTCGGCCGCGCCGAGAGATATCTGCATCCTGTAGCTTTCGTCAAAGAAGGTGAGTAAATCAATTTTGCTTTCGACGGTGAATGAAGGGCTAGTAAATTGACGGGCATCCTTACCATCAATTGAAACGGTTGCTGTTGCATAGATGTTTTTATCAATATCCGACGCTGTTAATTGAATTTTGTTCGAATCTGCGCCCCATATAGCGCCAGCTTCGTCAAACCATTGAAATGAGATTCTCGCGTCACTTAATACTTCTGAGTTTGGGTGAGTTAATGTCGCAGTAACCGTTTTACTCTCGAAATAAGAGCCATCAAGCTTGAGCTCTGCACCCTGCAAACCGCCCAGTGTTTGTGTGTCCGAGTTTGAATTGGAGTCACTTCCTCCTCCACAAGCTGTTAATGAACCACTTAACAACCAAAACAGAAAAAACCTTCCTTTCATAGATAACTCCCTTTTATGAAACGTATGACCCATAAATTTATCATATATCTCATTTGGCTTTAACTGTTCGTCTTTGGAATAGCTAGTGCAGAATTGTGTAGGTTTGGGCAGATTGGGAACCTAGTCAGAAGCCTTTTCGATTCGGGATATGCGAAAACGCAAATTTTATCAGTAGCTTACATAATGGAGTGGTTAGTGTTACAAACTTAAAGAGCAGATATGATGGAGCTTACTTTAAAAGCAAAAAATACGGTTATAGATCTATCTTATGTTCACGATGGGGCTGAGATCTTTTTCAAACTATTTAGGGGTTGATTATGTGTATAGATAGACTAATTAAGGCCTGCTCGAGGTTCATTGAAAGCGAATGTGCTATGCGTCGCAACTACAAGATGTACCAAGGATTTTCTTTAATTTAGGATGCTGACCTAAAAAGCCTTGCTGTAAGATAAGTTGGTCGGATATCTATAATAGGTATGGTAACTAAAGGTTATATTATAAATATTAGATTGCATGCATGTATCTTGATTGATATTCAATTTTATTTTTATTTATGACCAAATGACGTCAGTGGTAAAGCTAGGTAAAGATAAGTTTTGTCTTTATTCAGGCTTCTGGGTGGTTTTTAGGAGTTGTAATATGAATGGATTTATAAAATTAGCTGGTAGCATTGTTCTTGTTTCAGTTCTTGGTGGATGTTCACATGCGATACAGATTTCACCACCAATAGAAAACATTACATCTGTAAATGTTGAGAATAAAATTGATAAGAGTGTTGCATACCATATTTCAAGCGAAGATCGCGTAAAGTCAGTGACTACACCGGGTGGCGGTGGTGATGATGTTACCTACAAACCGTACGCGGATACTGAAGTTGCCTTAAATGCAATGTTGTCACGAGTATTCTCGAAAGTATATTCGCTTGAAGATGGTGATAACAAAGCGTTCATTGCTGATAAGAACATTAGTTATGTCTTCAGTACTCAAGTGAAAACGGACTCCTCTTCGGACAGTGCTTTCACATGGCCCCCAACCGACTTTACCTATGAGTTGACTTGTTCTGCGGTTGATAGTTCTGGCGCAAATGTTTGGAGCAAAACCGTTACATCTCAGGGCAAAGCGGAGTTTGATGAGTTTAAGCATGACTTTTCACTGTCCGCTCGACGAGCAACCGAAGACGCTTATAAGAAAATGTTGCAAGAAATAGCTGCTGCGCCAGAGTTCAGGAAGTAAAAGGAATCATTCATGAATATTGTGAAATTTGTTGCATTTTTGTTTCTTGCGGCGATGGTTTCTGGCTGTTCGACGATGGCTCCTCCTTATCAAGCAGGCCTTCTCGTCGGGAATGAGCTGAAAGATGTTGAATCCGCGGAAATGAAATCTGGTGACTTTTCCATGGAAGAAGTGTCTATTAACAACGTGACACTAAGAGGAGGCCGTATGTCTTCTCCTTATAGCAACTCATATGCTGAGTACCTCAAGAAAGGGTTGGAAGAAGAACTCAAACTGGCCTCTTTATGGGATGAAAACAGCAATACTGTTGTTAATGCGGTCCTAACAGAAAACAATGTCGACGCTTCTGGTACAAGCATCGGTACGGCTGATTTAGCCGCGGACTTTTCTGTTGTCCGTAGTGAAAAGACCATCTATGAAAAGACTCATAAAATTCATCATGAATGGGAGTCCTCTTTCATGGGTAACATTGCTATTCCCAATGCACATATCGGTTACCAAGAAGCGGTGAAAATATTGCTTGATGCATTTTTCGATGATCCAGAGCTAGCCGCTGCTTTATCAGGTGAAGACGAGTAGTAATTTTGTCGGCTGGTTACGTTAAGATACTTGGCGTAAGTATATGAAATAATAGAACTCAATCAACTAACAAAACGGCCCTCAAGCAGGGTCGTTTTTCGTTAAGCTGATTGTGGAAAATTTCTGAGAGAATCAACCCTTCCTAACCGGCTCCGCCAGATTAAGCGGCAGGGCAGTAGTGTGTTTCACTTCATCCAGCACAAATAGGGTTTGTGCTTCTCTCACTTCCGGAAAGCTTCTCAGTGTCTTTAACACAAAGTGCGAGAGTTCTTTGTTGGTTCTGGCGACAACCTTCATCAGGTGATCGTAGGGGCCAGAAAGTGAATAGCACTCCAGGATCAGCGGGTGATCTTTCACTGCTGATTTGAACAAATCAAACGCCGCTTCGCTTTTCTGGTCGATGCTGACCTGAACAAAAGCCGTCACACCAAACCCTGCTTCTTCGGCATCAAGCATTGCGCCATAGCTTTTTATCACACCGGAATCTTCGAGGCTTTTTGTACGTCGTAGGCAAGTTGATTCTGACATGTCAGTGGCTTTGGCGAGCTCCACAATCGTCATGCGTCCGTTTTCTTGAAGCTGTGAGAGTATCTTTTTGTCCTGATTGGTCAGCATGACGATTTCCTTCAGTAAAGTGTTATAAGTTGAATGATAACACCATAAAACCTCGTCTCAAGGATGACTTTGACGGCATTCTCCACCTGTTCTTGGGTAAGATTTAATCAGCCTCTAGCGCGTATCAGGAGAATACAATGTCGAACGAAAAGTTCTTTCACGTTGGCGAATTGAGCAGTGAACAGCCGGCGACCACGCAATACCAACAGTCCACATTCTCGAAAGCCCGTCATCCGGAACCGTATCGCTTTGAAGTGAATTTAAGCGCTGAGGCAGGAGACATGCAGAAAAAGACGGGAGTGGTTTCCGTCAATATCCCGGGTTTTAGCCCGGTAAAGCTCTATTGTGATGAACAGCCGCCTGTCGGTAATGACACGGCGCCGCCGCCATTGGCATTCTTTTCAGCGGGCATCGGCTTTTGTTTGATGACTCACCTGACGGATATTCTCACTGCCCGCAACATTAAGGTGGATTCCTTAAAGCTTGAGCAACGCATTGTGTTCAGAACCAATCTTGGTCATATGCGTGAGCATGGTTACATGACAGACGGCGGCTGCGATATTGTCGAAACGCACGTGATTATTGAGAGCCCTGAGCCGGAAGAGAGAATTAAAGATCTGCTGGATGAAGCAGAAAACGGCTGCATGGCGCACTTTGCCATGAGAAACCCCATCCCTTGGTCGACGCGCTTGGTTTACAACGGCAAGGAGGCCATCAGCCGCTCGGGCGAGTAGATTTGGATATATTAGAAATGAGCCCAAAAGAAAGGCTGCCAATTTGGCAGCCTTTCTCGTTGTATATGGCCCGAAATTCATCACTCAATCGCTGCGATGCATTCCACCTCTACTTTCGCACCCAGTGCCAATCCGTTTGCACCAATTGCGCTTCTTGCTGGATATTTGTCTGAAAAGTAGGTTCTGTAGATATCGTTGAAAGTATTCCACTCAGACATATCAGCGAGTAATACGGTGCATTTGACGAGATTGCTCATGTTATAGCCGTTAGCGTTAAGCGAAGTTTTGATGTTCTCCATCGTTTGTCGTGACTCAGCTTCTATGCCACCAGGAGCCAAGGTTAACGTGCCGGGCAAAATGCCGATCTGTCCAGACAGATAAATGGTGTTATCAACTCGCACCGCCTCAGAAAAGGGCAGATGTGTGGGAAGCACGGTGCCAGAGTTTAGAAATTCAATGCCTTTGGGACGCTTTGCGAATGCGGGTTGCGTGGCGAGAATACTGAAGCAGATGGTAAATAGGATGAGGAAGTTTCGCATATTGGTTTCCTTAATTTTGATGATATAGAGGTGAGCGTCGTTGATAGTGAATGTGAAAACTGACGCCTGAATGAAGCCCATCTTTGTTTAAAATCGTGGATAGCAAGCATGGAGACGGGAAATGTGTCGGAGTCGGATGCAGGCGTTTTTAGAGAGGGGATTAAAGAATGCAGAGCATGTCCTTGTAACGAAAAACCAACTCTTAGCTTTCTAACAGGCTTTGCCTTTTTTACAGTCTATATCGGAATACCCCAATAGCCCCATCATCCCTAACCTTGAAAAGGTCTTTAGGATGCTGGGGTTACCCGTTTTGTTGATTTCCCTCCCAAAAAGTCTGCCTGTCTTCTTATGCCTTAGACATGGGATTGTAAGAAACCGTTGAACACTAGTCCTTCTTTTGTAAGCAGTATGAGGGGCTAACCCCCGAATTTCCCTAAAAAAATAATGCTTATTTATGATTGAATTTTGCGTGCCTATTTGGTTTGGCTTGTCTTATTTGTTGCTGATGCCACAAGGTATTGGAAAATAGCTGGATGAGGTTATGTTTTCCAGTTTGGCGATAGAGGACGTGACCAAAAAAGCGTTAAGAAAAATCGACAAGCCGGATTGGTACTTTCCTCAAATACTCATTAAGTCGCTGTGAGTTTCATATGGACTGCTTCATTAGTGAGAACTAATGGATGATGTCGTTTGATTAGAGTGGAACTGTCGACATGAGCATTCATGTCGAACGAAGAGATCCCAATAAACAGGACAGAGGTTAGGACAATGGCAACAATAGTAGGTACGAACAACGATGAAACGTTGAACGGCACTGACTCGCATGACTGTATCTATGCATACGATGGCGATGACATCATCTACAGCGGCAATGGCGTCGATTACATCTACGCAGGAAACGGCAATGATTCTGTTTTCGGTGGCGCGGATTGTGATGTGGTATACGGCGGCTGGGGTAACGACAACATCTATGGCTTTGGTGGTAATGACTACCTATATGGTGAATGCGGTAACGACCAAATCAAAGGCGGTGATGGTAACGACTGTATAGATGGTGGCTCAGGTGACGATATCCTGTTTGGGGATAACGGCAATGACTACATGGTTGGCGGCGATGGCAACGACAACATGTACGGCGGTGAAGGTTGCGACACATTACTGGGTGGTAATGGTGATGACCATATCCAGGGCGGTGGCGGCACTGACTACATTGATGGCGGCGCAGGTAACGATTACATCTGGGGGCTGGAAGACAACGATATCATCCTAGGTGGTTGTGGCGATGACATCGCGTTCGGCCAGGGTGGTGACGATAAGATCTGGGGTGGTTACGGCCATGATATGTTGTTTGGTCAAGATGGTAACGACCAACTTATCGGTGGTTGCGGTAACGACAAACTCGAAGGTGGTGATGGTTGCGACAAACTCTGGGGTGAGTGGGGCAACGATGACATTTGGGCAGGCAATGGTGACGATTGGCTGATCGGCGGTTGTGGTAATGACATCCTCGCGGCTTCTGCAGGTAATGATGAGCTGTGGGGCGGTTCAGGCTGCGATCTGTTCTTCTTCGATGCCAATGATGATACCAATAACGTTTGGGACTTCTGCTACTGGCAAGACACCATCCAAATTGACAACAGTCTGGCGACGTCGACCTCTGACATTAGCGTTTCTGTCGGCTGGGATGGCACGCACCTTGGCTTTGCAGACGGTACAGAAGTGGTTCTTAAAGGCTGGTGTTACGGCTTGAACTACGTCAATGTGGAGTTCGTCACTGGCCTGTATGACGTTTAATGCACTTTTTAGGCTCTGTTGACTGAACAACCACTCAGTTAATTTATTGTTAAAGGCTCTGAGAGTAGATCTCAGAGCCTTTGTTTTTCCACTTTCATTGTTAACCCATCCGCAGAACGACGGTCTATCCATCAGCGTTGGTTTCACTCTCCGCGCTCATTAGTTAGCGTGTGTTGCAGGAAAAAATGGATAAGGAAGCCCCTATGTCTCCCCGACTCGAACACTTACAAGAGACGGTGCGCCGCTATTATGCGATCGATGAAGCATCCATGCAGGCGCTCATGGCCTGCTGCAAGGTGACAAGCATTGATAAAGGAGTAACGCTTTACGATATCGCGCAAACTCCCACGCATTTTGCTTTTCTTCACAAAGGTCTGATGCGCGCATTTTTGCTGGATGAAGAGGGCAACGAATACAACAAGAACTTCTTTGATGAAGGCAGGTTTCCCGGTTGCATGAGTGCGCTGCTTCAGCAAGCGCCAAGCCGGATTGCCATTCAGGCTTTAGAGCCTTGCGAACTGGTCGAAATCGACTTCAAACAGTTTCGTGTCGCGCTGTTTATGCATCCGGATTTAATGCGTTTTCATATTCACTATTTGGAGAAACATTGGCTTTTGGAAAAGGAGCCGAAGGAAATCAGTTATCTTGAGCATGAAGCCAAAGACAGATATCAGGCGTTTCTGACCGACTTTTCTGCAATCGCTCCCAGGTTGCCGCAATACCACATCGCTAGTTACCTCGGCATTACTCCCACTCAGCTGAGCCGAATTAGAAAACAAATTTACTAAATCAACATATGTAAAGGCGTCTGGTTCCGGCATTGCGTAATCTCTCTCCATCAACGCAAGGAGAGACAGAGATGAACGTATTAGATGCATTGAATTGGCGCTACGCCGTCAACCAGTTTTCAGAACAAACACTCAGCCAGGAAGCTATCGAAGGCCTTATCGAAAGTGTTCGTTTGGCGCCTTCTTCTTACGGCGTTCAACCGTTTAAATTGTTGGTGGTTGAAAACCCAGCGTTGAAACAAGCTTGCTTAGCGCACAGTTATGGCCAGCAGAAAGTAGCTGATAATTCTCACCTTCTGGTTCTGGCACACAAGACCTCGCTCAATGAGGCAGACATTGAAGACTTCATTGAGCAGCTGGCTGCCAACCAGAACCGTCCGGCGTCAGACTTACGCGCTTATCAAGATCAAATTGCCAGCAGCTTGCTGGGACTTAGCCAACCACAACAGGCAGCGTGGGCCGCACAGCAATGCTTTATCGCATTGGGAACATTGGTCAGCCACGCTGCCGTTGAACAGATTGATGCTTGCCCGATGACAGGGTTTGATTCAGCAGGGCTCAACGAAGTGTTGGGACTGGATAAGCAAGGGCTCAACGCTGTGATTATTTGTCCTGTTGGGGTGCGTTCGGACACTGACCGCACAGCGAATCGTCCCAAGTTTCGTTTGTCCCGTGACCAACTGGTAGAAACGTTATGAGCAGTTTAACGCTAATGGCACTTGCCGCGGGTGGCTGCATTGCCATTCAGGCGGCGATGAATGCGCAACTGGGTCAAATGCTTGGTAACAGCTGGCTCGCAACCAGCTATGCCTTCCTGACCAGTTTTGTTCTCGTGAGCCTCGCTGTTGCGGTGCTTTACAACGCGGGTGGGATTTCGGCCTCAAACACAGGTCTGGATTGGGAAAAGCTGACCCAGATCCCTTGGTATCTCTGGTTGTCCTGTGTATTCAGTGTGATAGGTGTAGGTAGCTTGTATTTTCTTATCCCTAAAATGGGGGTAGGGAACCTGATGAGTTACTCGCTGGCAGGGCAAATCATTATTGCCATGTTGCTGAGTCACTTTGGCGCATTCGACAGCCCAATCAAGTCGATCTCAGCGGTCAAATTACTCGGTGCTGCGTTGCTGGTGCTGGGTATTGTACTAATCAATAAGGACTTTTCATGAACGCTGCGTTGCAAGCCAACCTCGATAATTTGAATCTCTACTGGCAGGCGCTGGGTGCTAAGCAGGAGGGAGAACTGTTTGTTCATCCCAGCTGGCCCAATAAGCGCTGGAGTCCCGGCTTGAGCCTTCATGGTGTGAATTTCTCTTCTGGGCAAAGGGCATCAACGGTAGATGAGTTGGATGCAAAATGTCTTCAACTGCTTAGCGATCAGCACGGCCTTACGTTGTCAGTGGCGATGCAATTGGTGGTGATGACCTACGAATTACCGCAAGACGCAGAGTTTGAGTTCGGAAAAGAGATTGAGCGGGTATCAACAACAAAGCAAGTCACTGACTGGACAGCCGCCTGCTCAAAGGCTTTCAACTATGTAATTGATGAAGCGGTGATTCAGCACCTTAACGCCGATAACAACAGCCATATTTTTGCACTCCACAAAGAAGGTGAAATCGCGGGCACTGTGATTCTCTACAAAACGGGAAACACCTTGGGCATTCATCAACTGGGTACACTGAGAGAGTTCAGGAAGATGGGTGTGGCCTCTGCGCTGATGCAACACAGTCTGGCATTGGCGAAAGAACTTGACTGCGAATATGTCACCCTTCAGGCATCCAAAGCAGGACTGCCACTTTATGAACAATTGGGTTTTCAGCAACTCGCGATGTTAACCAGCGTATTGGCGGAGTAACCGCCAGAAAAGAAAAAGGAGCCATTCGGCTCCTTTTTTTGTTCCAGCAACAGGGATTAGCTGTTGTAGGTGGTCGATACAGTGTCGCCGCCTTTACCTGTCCAATTGGTGTGGAAGAATTCACCACGTGGACGGTCAGTACGCTCATAAGTGTGCGCACCGAAGTAGTCGCGCTGTGCTTGCAGCATGTTCGCTGGCAGGCGAGCAGTTGTGTAACCATCAAGGAAGGTCAACGCAGAAGACAGGCCTGGTGATGGCAGACCGATTTCGAAGGTCTTCGCCACGACTTTACGCCATGAGCCCATGCAATCTTCCAGGATGTTCTTGAAGTACTCGTCAGAGCCCAGGAATTTCAGCTCTGGGTTCGCTTCGTATGCATCACGGATGTTACCCAGGAACGCACTGCGGATAATACAGCCACCACGCCACAACAGGGCAACGTTTCCGTAGTTCAGATCCCAGTTATATTGCTCTGACGCTTCGCGGATCAGCATAAAGCCTTGTGCGTAAGAGATGATTTTCGCCGCCAGCAGTGCTTTACGCAGTGCTTCCAGCCAAACTTCGCGGTCGCCTTCTACTGGGCCAATCTTGTGTTGGAACAGAGCAGCGGCTTCTTCACGCTCTTCTTTACGTGCAGACAGAGCGCGTGCAAATACAGATTCAGTGATCAGCGTCAGTGGAATACCGAAGTCCAGTGCATTGATGCCTGTCCACTTACCAGTGCCTTTCTGGCCTGCGGTATCAAGGATTTTCTCCAGCACGATGTCGCCGTCTTCGTCGCGGTAGCCCACGATTTCAGAGCTGATTTCCATCAGGTAGCTGTCCAGCTCGGTCTTGTTCCATGCAGTCATGGTCGCCTGCATTTCATCGTGGTTCATGCCCAGACCTTCTTTCATGAAGTGGTAAGCTTCACTGATCAGCTGCATGTCGCCGTATTCGATACCGTTGTGAACCATTTTCACGAAGTGGCCTGCACCTTCACGGCCAACCCAGTCACAGCAAGCTTCGCCGCTGTCGGTCTTCGCTGAAATCGCTTGGAAGATAGGTTTTACTGCTGGCCAACCCGCTGGGTTACCACCTGGCATGATTGAAGGTCCGAAACGCGCACCTTCTTCGCCGCCTGAAACGCCAGCGCCAATGAATACCAGCCCTTTTTCTTCCAGATCTTTCATGCGGCGTGTGCTGTCTGGGTAGTTAGAGTTACCGCCATCGATGATGATGTCGCCTTCGTCCAGCAAAGGAGTCAGGGCGTCGATAAACTGATCAACAACGTCGCCCGCGCGTACCATCAGCATTACTTTGCGTGGTTTTTCTAGTTTCTCAACTAAAGCTTCCAGTGAGTATGCGCCAATGATGTTGGTGCCTTTTGCTGCGCTTTCAAGGAACTCGTCAACTTTTGACGTCGTGCGGTTGTAAGCAACCACTTTGAAGCCGTTGTCGTTCATGTTCAGGATAAGGTTCTGGCCCATTACCGCCAGACCAATTACGCCGATATCGCCTTTCATTTTTATAAACTCCTTACGCCAATGCCTTCGCGGCAGCAGCATCTAAATACCATTCTGTTGTGCCATGTGTTGATTGAATATGCGCTGCCGGATAAGGCAGGTTTGCATCGGCGTTTTCACCGTGAATTGCTTCAATCATTTCTGCTTTGCCTGCGCCCAGTACCAGGTAGCTGATGCGGTCAGCATTATTCAGCAAACATGCACTTTTCGAAACACGCAGCTGTCCTGATTGCGGGTGCGCCGCAACCACAGTCAGAGCAGGTTCATCGTAGTCAGTTTGACCTGGGAAGAGGGACGCAGTGTGGCCGTCGTCGCCCATACCAAGCAAGATCCAGTCAAACGCAGGCAAGCCGTTTTTCTCTGGCACTTCTGCTTTGATTTCGTCAGCCAGTCGCTTGGCTTCCTGCTCTGCATCATCTTCACCACGAATGCGATGAATATTCTCAGCGGGGATCTCGATGTGGCTGAACAGCAGGGTGTTAGCTTCGCCGTAGTTGCTTTCAGCATCATCCGGTGCCACGCAGCGCTCATCACCCCACCAGAAGTGGAGGTTTTGCCATTGAATGCTCTTCGCCCATTCTGGCTGTGCCAGCAGTTTGAACAGTAGTTTCGGTGTGCTGCCACCAGAGAGTGAGATATGAACGGGACGTCCTTGTTCACTCAGGCTTTTCATCGACGACGCAAGTTCTAACACCACGGCGTCTGCATTATCTAAAATGCGGAATTCCTTCATTTCACAGCTCGCAATATTCTGTATTGGTTAGGTTTTTACATGGGTAGCGCCACTCGCGTCCATCGCGTTTCAGCAGCGCATCCGCTTTTTCTGGGCCCCAGGTGCCTGCGGCATAACCGAACAGCACATCTGGATCTTCCTTGTAGCGCAGAATGGGTTCAACAAACTCCCAACATGCTTTCACTGCGTCAGAGCGCGCAAACAGCGTCGAGTCGCCTTTTACGGCATCCAACAGTAAGCGCTCGTAGGCGGTCAGAAGCTGTGCTTCTTGCAGGTTCTGGTAGTGGAATTCCATTGAGACTTCTTTAGCCTCGAAGCCAGCGCCTGGCTTTTTAAGGCCGAAGCTCATCAGAATGCCTTCATCCGGCTGAATACGGATGATGAGTTTATTTTCAGGAGCATTGGCACCGAACACTGGGTGAGGGGTTTTCTTGAAGTGAATAACCACTTCGGTCACACGTGTCGGCAAGCGCTTTCCTGTACGTACATAGAAAGGCACGCCGTTCCAGCGCCAGGTGTCGACAAACATCTTCAAGCCGATGTAAGTCTCGGTACGTGAGTCTTCCGCCACGCCCGGCTCTTCGCGGTAGCCTAACAGCTTTTCGCCGCGAACGTTGGAGCCCGTGTACTGACCCAGTACCAGATTGTTCTTCAGATCGTCGTCACTCAGTGGACGGAAGCTCTGCATAACCTTGGTGACTTCATCACGAATGGAGTCAGAGCGGATAGCCGCGGGTGGTTCCATCGCAACCATGCCCAGCACCTGTAGCAGGTGGTTTTGCAGCATGTCGCGCACCGCACCTGAACCGTCGTAGTAACCGCCACGACCTTCTACACCTAAGAACTCAGCGCCAGTGATTTCAACATAATCAATGAAGTTACGGTTCCACAGCGGCTCAAACATGCCGTTTGAGAAGCGGAATACCAGCAGGTTCTGAACCGTCTCTTTACCCAAATAGTGGTCGATGTGGTACAGCTGCTTTTCGTTAAAATTACGGTGGAGTTTCTTGTCCAGCTCTTCTGCAGATGCAGTGTCATAGCCGAAAGGCTTTTCAACAATCAGGCGTTTCCAGCCGTTGGATTGGTCGTGCAGATTGTGGTCTGCCAGACACTCTGGAATGACGCCATAAAGGCTTGGCGGCGTCGCCAAATAGTAGAGATTGTTGTTGCCGGTGTGATGTTTATCGCTCAGTTCGTCCAGGCGGGTAACCAGTTTGCTGTATTCGCTGGACTCAGCAGGATTGATAGGAAGGTAGTAAAGGTGTTGGCTAAAACGCGCGAGAACGGCTTCATCCACCTTCTCATTTTCTCTTAAAAACGCGGCGAGTTTGTCGCGGAAAGCGTCGTCGGAGTAGTCGGTGCGGCTAACGCCAAGAATCGTAAAGTTCTCTGGCATCATGCCATTTGCATAAAGGTGATAGAGTGCTGGGATCAGCTTGCGCTTAGCAAGATCACCGGAAGCACCAAAAATCACAATATTGTTGTTTTCTTTCGCCATTTGGATTTCCCTGCGATGGGCGATTAATCAGTCTCGAATGGAGAAACGTGCCCAAGGTCGTGAGGCCAATAAAATACCAGCATTTTCCCCAAAATATGATTGTTTCTTCCTATCTTTTTAATAGGCAGTGCCTTTAACGCTTCATTTGTGTACGAACTTGGGGGAATGTATATGAGTTTGCGTTCATATCTTGTGAGCTTGATTCTCAAGTCGTCGGCTTGAACTTTAGGCTGCAACCTATCCACTTCCACGTTCATTATTCTCGCTGATAGTGATGATTTTCACTTAGTTTTGAGAATTCGCCCATTTTATCCGCCGTTATATTCCGTTAGCGTAGCCAACAAAAGGGATTGGAGCGTGATATGGAAATCTGGTACATAGGGTGCGTTTTTTTAGTTGTGGTGTTCTTCTACGTTTCGCGGTACCAAAAGCGAAAGGCACAGCGGGTATTCATTGGCACATACCGTTTCAACAAAGCGATCAAAACAAAGGTTCACCAGCGTTATCCCCACCTGACGGATGAAAATCTATCCCTGGTTATCGATGGTTTGAAAGAATATTTCTTTCTTTGTCATGAGGGAAATAAACGCTTGGTCGCGATGCCTTCGCAGGTCGTAGATGTGGCTTGGCATGAGTTCATTTTATTCACCCGTGAATACCAAGTATTTTGTGATAAAGCATTTGATAGGTTTCTGCACCATACGCCCACCGAGGCAATGGCAACGCCTACTGTTGCGTTAGATGGCATCAAACGGGCATGGCGTTTATCTTGCGATCGTGAAGGTATCAATCCGGCGAATCCGACAAAACTTCCGCTTCTTTTCGACATAGACTCAAGGCTAAATATTGACGATGGTTTTAAGTACTCACTCGACTGTCAGAGGAGTAACTCAAATACCTACTGTGCGAGTCACATCGGCTGTTCCTCAGGCTGCGCGGGCTCCAGTGGTGATGCGAGCGGAGATAGTGGCGGTTGTGGTGGAGACTGACCATACCTGATTTTAGCGCTCACCTCTGCAATAAACTTTACAGACCTTTGTCTCGATAACGCGTTTTACATTTCACTCCTGACTATTCACTAATGCTTTGAGGGTCATGGTGCAAATCGCTGCATCTACCCGAATCCGATCTTCGTCTTCAGAAAACAGGTGAAAGAAGAAACCTGATCATTTAGGACAAAAGAGGATTTTAGGATGAAAAAGCTAGTGGTGTTGATGGCAGTGTTTCTGTTGTCAGCGTGTGGATTTGAGGCGACGCAAACGTATCACTTAACCTTGAGTGGCAGCCAGGCAGTGCCGCTCAATGATTCAGAGCTGTCGACAAAAGCGCGTGTCCAGCTTGATGAAAAACGCAAAAAGCTTCGGGCTAGGCTGTATATCGATGATATCGAAGGATTCAAGTTTGCCCATATTCATAGCGGTGGAATAGGGGAAACTGGCGGTGTGGAATACACCTTTGAAGCGCCGAAAAAGCACAAATGGAAACACGGTGAAAAGCGCTATTTAGTGGTTCGTGAGAACGGCTTAAGCTATGCCGAAATGGAAGCGCTGAAGAACGGCGATTGGTACATCAATGTTCACACCGAAGCCGTGCCTTCAGGCGAAGTGCGCGCGCAAATTGTGCCGAAGACTATCACTATTCTCTCCTTCAAAGCGGATGGCAGCCAACAGGTGCCGTCGGTCGCGACTGATGCCGGTGGACAAGGTTATCTGGCTTATAACAGCGTCGAAGAAACGCTGAATCTAAGGGTGAATTCGCAGGGCATTGAAGATGCAGTCGCAGCCCATATCCATACTGGTCGCGTTGGCAGCAATGGCGGCGTGCTGGTGGCGTTGGATCAAAACGCGGAGGATCCCAATGTGTGGACGGCGCCTGAGGACATGTCATTAAGCGCAGAAACGTTTGAAGACATGCTTTCAGGCGCCTTTTACACCAATTTCCACACGCCAGCGAACCCGCCTGGCGAAATCCGTGGGCAGATTTTCTCGTCTGACTATTCCATCTACACCTTCCCATTGTCAGGTGGTCAGGAAGTTCCGCCTGTTGCGACAGACGCCAGCGGTGATGGTTATGCCTTGCTGAATGATGTAAATGGTAACCTGGATTTAAGCGTGGTTACCCAAGGTGTTGAGGATGCAGTGGCGGCACATATCCACCAAGGTATCGCTGGCACCAGCGGCGGCGTTGTGGTTGGTTTGGAACAAAGCGTGGATGACCCTTCCGTGTGGCAAACGCCAGCAGATACCACCTTGACCGACGAACAAAAAGCGATGTTTCAGTCAGGCGGGCACTACGTGAATGTGCATACACCTGCGGTTGGAAGTGGTGAAATTCGAGGGCAGATTGAGCCATAGCTCATAGCTCACAGCCCATGTCGATGTAGAAAAAACAGCGCCTATTGGCGCTGTTTTCAGAACGATAATGTGAAGCATCAAGACAGATAGAAGAAATCAAAATCATCAGCGCTGATGTCTTCAGCGTTAATGTTTTTCAGCAGCACATTGACGTTGTCATCAACATATTCAGTCTCTCCGCCGAAGTCGAATTTACGGATCATCTGAACCAAGGTGTCATCGCCTTGTTGTGTGATGATGAAATCATCAAAGTTAATCTCGGCGTAGTGGATGTTGTTGAATGCGATCTTATCGATACCAATTTCAAAATCAGTGATGGTATCTGTTTCAACGCTGCTGCTGTAAGTCTGTCGAGCGTCACTTAAGACAAAAGTGTCTGCACCTTGTCCACCAGTGAGGGTATCGTAACCTTCGTCTCCTTGTATCCAGTCTTTCCCGTTTCCTCCTTCCAGTATGTCGTTACTCGCACGTCCAAAAAGATAATCATCACTGGCGCCGCCGATGATATGGTTGGCGGAGTTTCTGCCAATTAAAGTGAAGGAAACCTGCTCATCTGAAAAGTCATCGAGCTGAACATTTTGAAGGGTGGAGATGGCTGTTGATGAGCCTTGAATTACGACATCATTGCCTACTTGCTTAATCAAATCACTTCCTCTGAATATGTTGTCTTCATTAGCGAGGAACCGGATAGTGTTGTCATCCAGCAAGTGGGTAATATTCAAGGAGTCAACGGCCGCTTCAAAGTCGGTGATGGTGTCTTCATATCGGTAGTTATTGAAAGAGTTCCAATCATAGCTGTTAAAGCCAGCCAACTCAGTACTGAAATGACCAATCAAAAAGGTGTCAGCGCCTTCGCCTCCGGAGAGTTGGTTCTCTCCCTCTCCAGCATGGAGTCTGTCGCTCCCTTGACCACCGTCAAGGCTATCGTTACCACCATCACCAGACAGCTCATCATTGCCTTCACCGCCGAGGAGTGTGTCATGACCTCCGCCTCCAATCAGAGTGTCATTGCCGCCACGGCCTTCGAGAGTGTCGCTGCCGGAGTTGCCATTAAGATAGTCATCACGGTTGCCACCGATAAGTGTATTCCCAATACCGTCGGATGCAGCGCGTAGGAGAAGTGTGATGTCATCTAATGCTATTGAGTCTGGATCAACGCCTTCTAAATAGATTTCAAAGCCTAGGTCAGCTTTGAGGACCGTGCCATTTTCGTAGGCGGTAGGTGCCAAGCTTGATGGTGAGAAAGTCAGACTAGGTCTCTCTGAATAATCAAAACCGTAGTAACTGATAGTCGCTTTAAATATCAATTGGTCTTCGTTAACGTCAAAGTCCTTAATTGTCGTGATACCACTGGACCCAAACTGGAGATCGAACGTATCAGCACCTTCACCACCCACCAAAATCTCTTTTTTACCGTGACTGATTAGCGTGTCATTTCCTGCTCCACCATCCGCATAGTGAGTCGCGGTGATGACGTCGTGCCGTTTATCACCGAAAACCCATTGGTTTGATTGAAAGCTACCGCCATAGTGCCAAGACTCTCCAATGTGCGCTCCCCAAGTACTCAGGGAATCATTGAAGGTCGATGTGCTTGTAAACGAAAAATCGTCGGCGGATAACAAGGAAGCGTTGGTATTGTTCAGGGTAATGGTGGAGCCATTAGACAGAGTAATCACAGCTTTTGAGCCCACTTGCTCGATAACCAGATCATCAAAGTCAGAGGCAATCGCTGTATCGATGGCGATGGTATCAATGCCAATTTCGAAGTCGGCTATTTTGTCATGCCCAGTGAAATAGGAGGGTATCGAATTTGCACTTTTGGCGAGGTCAAAATACAAGGAAGTGCCAAAATGGAAAGTGTCCGAGCCTGCACCGCCATGAAACCATTGATTATTGGCATTGCCGGACAGGATATCATCCCCTGACCCAGCGAACAGGACAGCTCCATTTCCTAGACTGCCGACAACGTGGAGGACATCATTTCCCTCGCCCCCCAATAGCGTGTCTTTGTTGCCAAGGCTCGTTAATACGTCATTGCCACTGCCACCCCTTGCAACATCATTTCCATAGCCTTCCACCCAGTCATCACCCGCACCCCCTATAAGAGTATCGGATGAGCTTGAATCTCCATGAACTCTGTCATTTCCGCTGCCACCAATCGCCAGTTCAGACTCAAAAATAACATCGTTACCAGTACCACCCATGGCAAGGTCCTGTCCGTCACCACCATTTAGGTAGTCGTTCCCTACACCACCAGAAAGTGTATCGTTGCCCCCAATGCTGTTGATACCATTAATCTCGTAGTCACCATAAAGAATATCGTCGCCATCTCCACCATTAAGCGTATCATTGCCGGTGACACTACTATGTGAGACGGTTCGATAGTCACCGTATAGGGTATCGTTACCTGTTCCGCCGTTCAGAGTGTCATCACCATCGTCGTTGGCGGGGCGCCAATCGGCCCTAAACGATTCGCCGCCATACAAGGTATCGTCGCCGTCACCGCCATTCAGGACATCATGATCACCGCCGCCACTGAGTGTATCGTTACCGCCACCGCCATTGAGGGTGTCATTATCGTTATCTCCATCCAGCGTAGATCTATCATTCCCATAAACAGTCAGAGTATCGTTCCCATCACCACCTGAGAGAGAGCCTCCATCTTCGTCAATCAGAATGTCGTCTCCAGCCTCTCCGTAGAGGGAATCCCAGCCCTGATTACCATGAAGTAAATCGTTACCTTGCCCCCCATAGAGTGTGTCATGATCGGCACCTCCATTCAGGATGTCGTTTCCGTCACCGCCATAAAGCCTATCGTTACCGGCATCCCCACTCAGAGAGTCATCACCTTCATCACCATAGAGGGTGTCTCTGCCATCGCCACCATAGAGCTTATCCTGGTCGGCACCACCGTATAATTTGTCGTTGTCTTGCTCGCCGAAAAGCTCATCATTACCTTCGCCCCCATGGAGAGTATCGTTTAGGGTGCCACCGTATAATTTGTCGTTGCCTTCCTCACCATAAAGCTTGTCGTCACCTATGCCGCCATATAACTCATCCTCTCCAAGGCCACCATATAAGGTATCTTTGCCACCATCGCCATAGAGGAAGTCATTTCCGCCATAGCCATAGAGCTTATCGTCAAGACTGCCACCATATAGCTCGTCGGTGCTCTCGTGACCATAAAGGGTGTCTCTTCCACCGAGCCCGTAAATACGGTTGTTACCTTCGACACCATAGAGGACGTCGTCGTTTTCTGTACCGGTAATCTCGTTATAGGTAGTGGTTGTATAAACGAAATCGGTGAGTTCAAGGTTGGCTGAACTGAGCGTGAGTGAATACGTTCCTTCGTTAGAAAGACTTGGTGCTTGAATAGACATACCTATCTCCGTGGAATGCTTTCCGTCGGCGGCAATATTTAACGTCCAAGACGGAATGAGAAGTTTTAGAATCTTGGCTGATAATTGTTTTTGGCCATCAAAACTGATTACAAAACAAAGCGCGTTAGCAAGTCTGTATTAGTGTTTGGACAGATGAGCATTGAATGGTGGCTGTTCACAAATCAGTGCAAAAAGGAGCATAGAGAATGGATGTTCAACAGGAATAGTGAGCATTGAATGGGGTTGGAACAGGGAAAAGAAAAGGGGGTAATAGACCCCCGTGAAAAGACCCTATATCCAAAAAAATTGCCGGATAGCCCGGCAAAAAGTTTTGGTTAGAACTTTAAATTATTTCGGGCATTTTGCATGTTACTGCCCGTTAGAAAAGTTGGACTCTCTTTGTTCATCGCTTTAATTTTGGGAAGTTCTCCCATCTGCGCATTGAGTACGTCGGCAGCATGATCGAGTGCGACCCATTGCTTATTTATCTCTGTTTCGGTTTGGACGTAGATATGATGCCCGGCTTCTCCAAGTTCTTTCAGGTAATAGGTGACATCATCAGTGTTGTTCTCATCTCCAATATCATTCAATCCCAACGAGTTGTTGCCGAGGATGCAGTTTGTGTCTGCCTCTTCAATACATTTATCCATTAACTCTTTTGTGAACTGCGGCTTTGTTGTCCAAATCAATTCGTCATTAACAACCTCGTAGTCATTCCACATGTTGTACGCCATGGCGATTGGGGTGTTGTCCCATTTCTTCGCAGCAACTTTTATTTGCCAGCGAAGGCATGATTTGTCGCTTTCCAGGGTCATACCTCCATTTAGCAAGGCCTGCACGTTGTGTTTTCCGTCTGGTCGGTTGTAATCGCCTTTGTTGCGCCACATTGTTTCCGCATGGTGTGTCATGCAGCCAGAAACAGCGAGTTCTCTGATCACAGGAACATTGTCGTATTTATCGGCAAGTTTCTCTTGCAGGTCTCTCCAGTGTGTTCTGAAAGATAGCTTCCAATGGGAAGGGATGATGCCTTGTTTGTTATTTTTGAAATAGGCTCTTACGCCGCACATTTCTTCTGCTGTAGCGTTCTGTCCTTTCTCGCAATTCTTCAGCTTGTATTTCCCTTTGTGCCAATGGTAAGTGAGCCATTTAGGAGAAAAAACACCTGAAAAGACGCGTAATTTAATGCCTAGGGTGTTAGTTGTCTCAGGGTCATTGTTCCACTCATTGACGCGTGCAATCGCCTGATCAATGACATTATTCTCGGTGATTGGCCCCGCTTCTTCTTTCTGAAGGTGACGCCATTCAACCTGAACAACGAGTCCATCAATATATTCGCCGATAGGCTTTTGCTCTATTTGCCCATCACTTGTTTCAACAGAAACGAGTTGATAAGGGTCGTCGTAGCCATTTCGATCAGAGGTAAAGTTGTTGACTGAGCCATCTACATCGCCACGTAGTACGAAACCGGTGATACGTTCTTTAGACTCTGCAAGGATGGGGTTTGCATTCAAAATCAGTAACAGTGCTAAGGCAGACTTTACGAAGCTTTTCATTGGTTCCTCCATGAACCATTAAGAATGCTGGGGAAGTGTTGAACCCCAGCATCCAAATAGTGAATTAAACGAAATCAAACATATCGCTGGTCACTTTGTTGGCATTGAAGTCTTCCAATGTCACTGTCGTGTGGTTGCCCAAATCAAGCACGGTATCTGCACCAACTTGGGTAATACTAATTTGGTTGAATTTCGTCAGCAGAGAACTGTCGATTTGTATTTTGTCGCCTTGACCTTTGCTGAAATCAGCGATGGTGTCATTGTGATCACGATATTCGAAGAAGAAGGTATCCGCGCCGAAACCACCCACCAAATAGTCATCACCGTTCCCACCTACTAGGAAGTCGTCGCCATTTTCACCAAACAGTTGGTCGTCTTCGCCGCCACCATAAAGTTTGTCGGAGTTTGCGCCGCCCTTAAGGATGTCGTTACCCATGTGACCTTCGAGAATGTCAGCATGATAACCACCGTCCAGATAGTCATTGCCTTCTCCACCGTTCAGGTAGTCTTCACCGGCTTCACCATACAGGGTGTCATGACCTTCGGAGCCGCGGAGTTCATCATTGTTGTTACCGCCATACAGGGTGTCATTGCCCGTACCACCGTGCATATAATCCAACATGTTGCCACCGTACATGGTGTCGTTTCCTGCACCACCTAGCATGCGGTCATCATTGCCTTCGCCGTGCATGATGTCGTCGCCGTCACCACCGACCAGATAGTCGTTGCCACCGCCGCCATAAAGTTCATCGTTACCGACATCACCGTAAAGTTCATCACCACCGCTGCCGCCGTAAAGCTTGTCATCGCCTAAGCCACCGCCCAATTTGTCAGCGCCGTCTTCGCCTCTCAGCTGATCGTTGTCGGCGCCACCATAAAGCTGGTCGTTTTCGCTACCACCCCAGAGTGAATCTTGGCCTTCGCCACCACGGATAAAGTCTTCACCTTCATTACCCCACAGTACGTCATTGCCTTCATCGCCATTGATCTCATCGTTGCCCTCATTACCGAAGAGAATGTCGTTACCCAAGCCGCCACTAACAAAGTCATCTCCTTCGTTACCTCGAGCTTTGTCGTCGCCATCACCACCATAAAGGTTATCTTGGCCTTGACCGCCATAAAGATCATCAGCACCGGTTCCGCCATACAGGTTATCGTCACCATCAAAGCCCTCAACTCGGTCATCGCCCGAATCACCGTAAAGATTGTCGTTCGACAGACCACCACGTACCCAGTCGTTCCCCGCGTCACCATGCACTTCATCTGTGCCTTTACCGCCAATAACAGTGTCATCACCATCACCGCCATAGATAAAGTCTGTGCCATCCCAGCCTTCGATGTAGTCGTTTCCGCCGTTGCCATAGATAAAATCGACGCCATTTGTGCCGATGATGTGGTCATCATTTTCTGTTCCATTAATGATGTTGGCCATTTGATGCTCCGTTTGTCTGATTGAGAAAAATCGATCGCGATGTAAGCGCTTTCTTGCCAGCGGAATCTGACGTATCAGCGGATGAGTTTCTATACTGAAAGGTTTCAGAAATGAGACATTTTCTGTCGAATTAATTGCCGGACTGTTTAAAGGGGGAATGCGGTGGAAAATACGCGGTGTTTTTTAGTTTTCGCTAAAGAAAATAAATAATTCTATAAAAATCAGATGATTTGCTTACTTTTCCGTTTGTAAATTTGATGTTGTTACTAAGAGGATTCTAAAATAATTAGTCATTAGAAAATAAGAAAGTATGGAATATGAATGAAATGCTGTTGGAAGAGATAAAAAGTGGGAATTTTTACCATTTTTCTGGGTATTTCGTGTGAATCGTTCGAATTAGTTGTTGATATGGTGTGTTTGAATATATATGTAAATCTATTGATTACTCTTTCAATTTGTCATTTAGTTGGTTGATATATATAAAATAAGAGGCTGGGGGGCCTCTTATTTCAGAATATTTTAATACTCTTAACTTCAACAATATAATTGAACAATCTTGAGCATTACTCTCTCGCTACTTAAGAAGTTTCACATGGGCTTCCATCTCTTCGCCGATTTGCTTACGCATGTTCATCAGGCGAATGGCAGATTGCTCAAGCTCTTTGTCTTCGTCAGTTTCCGGCACCCATTTCGGAATAGGTGTAGGCTTACCGTTTTCGTCCACAGCCACCATAATGACGATACAGTGGGTAGTTAGACGATTTTTCATCTCTTTCGGGTCACTGGCTTGCACATCAATCGCAATATGCATAGAAGATGTGCCCGTGTAGATGACTTTGGCACTGACTTCGACAAGGTTGCCAACGTGAATCGGTTGCACGAAGCGAATACCGCCAGCGTACGCCGTAATGCAATATTTGCCACTCCATGCTGCTGCATTTGCATAGGCTGCAAGGTCAATCCATTTCATCACGGCACCACCGTGTACCTTTCCGCCAAAGTTAACGTCTCCGGGCTCTGCCAGAAAACGTAATGTCATTTCCCTTTGTCCTGCACTCATTCTTTGTCCTTACTGCATGAGATATCTTGGGTATATTCTATTTATAACAAACGCAGTAAAGGCTGTAGAGCTTTATCGAAATTTCTTATGGTTAGCGATTAACGTTAGCGATTGAAATGCACACTGGCAGCAATTTTCATTAACTGGCTAATGGCTTCTTCTTCGGTAAAGGTATCGTCATTGAAGTAGTGGTTAATCAGCTCAAGCATGGCTTCCTGAAGCTGTGGGGCGACGGCCATGGAATCGGACATGCTGGGGAGTAGGGTGTTGTTTGCTTCGGCATGAATAAATGCCTGTTTGGACGCTTTGGCGCAGAGATCAAATGGCGTCATGTCGACATCTTTGAGAATGGGAATTGAGCCTTTCTTCTGGTTAAAGCGGGACTGAAAATCAGAGGAAACCAAGGTGTTTGCCAGTTGATTCGCCATGTTTTCAGACGCTTCTGTTCTTAGCCGGAATAACACAAAACTATCGACATTGTAGATAAAGGTATTGGCGGTTCCCGGCACGGGCAGGCAGTCATAATCTCGACTGGGTGTGAGATTCATATAACTGAGCTCGCCCTTCACCCAGTCTCCCTGAAGCTGCATGGCGGCTTTTCCCTCTGCCATATTTAAAGTCGCGGCGTCCCATGAAACAGGTATCGATGGATCGGTCATATAAGGCTTGAGGCGACGGAATGTCTTAAATAGCTCAACGGTTTTTTGGTTCGTTACCAAGGCATCATCAAACTCAATCAGGAGTTCACGATAGTAATCACTGCCATAAAGACCCAGTGCGAGCACTTCAAACAAAATCGCCAGTTGCCAAGGCTCATTGCCAATAGAAAGGGCGGGGATTCCCTGACCTTTCAGCGCGTCAGCTACGGTGAAAAACTCATCCCAATCCGTTGGTGGAGTGAGCTTATTTTCGTCAAAAACAGCCTTGTTTACCCATAGCCAGTTAACGCGGTGAATGTTGACTGGGGCGGCAACAAAGTGATTTTTGTAGGTGTTGATGCTGGTGGCAATATCAGGGAGTCTTTCATCCCACTTTTGCTCGGTGGCGACAGAGTGTAAGTCAGAAACAAACCCTAACGTTGCCCACGACTGAATACCCGGCCCTTCAATCAGCGCCATTTCCGGCGGGTTTCCAGCAATGGCTCTGGCTTGTAAAACGGTCATCGCAGTATCACCACCACCGCCATGAACGGGCGAACTTTTTAACGCGAAACCTTGTTGTTCGAGTGCAGATTCCAGCTCTGCTAATGCCTCACGTTCGCCGTTCGACGTCCACCAGTGAAGCAACTCGACGGCATTACCCATTGAGGGGAAACTGGCTGCCAGCAAAGCGGTGGCGAGAAGGGTTCTTTTCATTGTTATTCCTCTCTTGGTAGCGACAGAGTGACAACGAGGCCACCGTCTGCATGATTTTGCAAAACCAGCTTGCCAGCATGACCACGAATAATATTGCGCACGATACTCAGCCCAAGCCCAGTGCCTTCTTCCTTTTCCTGATGAATGCGGAAGTAGGGCTCGAACACGCGCTCTCGAAGTTCATCCGGAATACCGGGACCATGGTCTCGGATTTTGATGACCAGATTACGGGGAGTATCCAGCACGCTGACATCCACGTGTCCTCCATATTTCACGCCGTTCTCTATCAGGTTGTGCAGCATTCGTTTTATGGCAACGGGTTTACACAGAAACGATTGGGAAGCAGAACCCAAAACGCTGACCTGACTTTCTCCAGAACCGTAGAAGGCGCTGATTTCCTCGAGGACAGCGTTGATATCCACCCATTCGACCTGTTCGCGGATATCTGTGTCTTTGATGTAGTGCAGGGCACCTTGCACCATAAACTCGAGCTCGTTGAGTGAACGTTCAAAACGGATTTTGGTTTCTTCATCATCCAGCATTTCCGTTCGAAGTTTCAGGCAAGCAATAGGGGTTTTGAGATCGTGTGATATCGCGCCGAACAGCAAATCCCGGTCACGTATATAAGCGCGGATGCGACGGTTCATGGTGTTGAATGCATGGACGGCGGCAATGAGTTCACCGCTGCCTTCTTCTTTAATAATGGGCGCATCCATCTTGCTTCCCATCAATTTGGCGGCGCGGGCAAGGTTCTTAATTGGCTTGATCTCCCGGCGCACGATCAGCCAGGTACAAAGTAAAACAAACACCGAGGTCAGCAGGATGAAATTAAGCTGGCGAGCATCGAGAAAGCGTGATTCCAGCGAGACATAAGGTGCAGGAAGGTTCGTGGCCAGATACAACCATTGCTCCGGTGCATCGGGCGCGCTTTGCTCATTGGGGAGCTTGAACTGCATCACCAGCACAGGTGGGTCGTCTTTCACTTTTTCAATGGTGTAGCGGGCAAAGGCACGCGGAATATCGTCAAGTGGCACTTCTGCATCGTAAACACGCAAATCGTCGCGCTTGCTGAAATTAATGTCTATGGACATTTGCTGGCCAAGCGTTCTTTTCAGCACTTCGCTGACGGTTTGTTCCAGCTCCTGTTTTCTCTCCGATGCCGCTAATCCTCTAGCGTCAATTCTCTTGCTGTTGAGCGAGATAAAAAAACGGGTTCCGCCCATACTGCGATTTTGCTCTAGCACCAAATGGCGGCTCGATTTAGGCAGTTTGCGATAATAAGAGACAGTGAATGCCGCATTGGAGGCAATGCTTTCCAGCGCCGTTTCCAAGCCTTCTTTTTCCTGCATATAGCTGTATCGATACCAGACCGCGCTGGTCAGTGCCTGCGATGTCAGAATGACCAGAGAAAGCATCAGAATAAAACGGCTGGCGAGACCCAAAGGCCAGATTCGATTGAGCAGCTTACCTTTCGTTTCGTACTTATCGTCTTCTTTTGGTTGAGGCTCAGGCTTCATGAATCACATCCGCACTCAGCATATAACCTTCATTGCGAAGGGTGCGGATCAGCGAATGGTCCTGATCTTCCAGTTTGGCGCGAAGACGACTGACTTGAATATCTATACCGCGTTCGAGTGGCATGGCTTCACGACCGCGAATGGTTTCAGAAATGATGTTGCGGCTAAGGGGTTTGTTAGGGTGTCGGAGGAAAAGACTAAGCAAAGAGAAGTCAGCGCCAGACAGGGTGGTTTCATCACCGCCCGGCGTGACCAGAACCCGGGCCAGTGTGTCGAGCTTCCAATCGAGAAAACAAATATAACGCGCGCCCTCTAAACCCTGATTGAACTGAGAGCGCCTCAGCAGTGCTTTAATACGCGCCAACAATTCACGTGGACTGAAGGTTTTGGTGATGTAATCATCCGCGCCCAGCTCTAATCCGGTGACACGGTCGATTTCATCGGTCACGGCGGTGAGCATGATGATAGGAACGTTGGAGGTTTTTCGGATTTGACTACAGAGCGTGAAACCGTCATCACCGGGTAACATCACATCGAGGATAATCAGGCTCGGCTCTCCCTGAGCCAGCACCTTGTGCATCTGCTCACCATCGACGGCGGTCACAACGTCGAAGCCTGATTTGGTCAGGTAAGCACTGAGCGCATCTCTCAGCTCCTCGCTGTCATCGACAATCAAAATCCTTTTCTGAAATGCCATGAATCATCTCCTTATTTTCCTCTGCACAATCATGGCATTGGGGAAAATTTGAACGGGGGATGGGCGGCGATTATGCGAACGGTTTCACAGCTTTTTCTGGGGCAATTCGACTATGTAACCGTGTTGATACAAAACGATTTCCAAATGATACCTACGGCGGATCTCAGCGAAATAAGATGAAAGCATCCCGACACATTGATGCCGGGAATTACACACTTTCATTCAAGAGGGATCTGTTATGTTCAGCTCATTCTTTGGACAAGCACAAAAAGTCGGGCGTTCGCTGATGCTGCCTGTCGCTGTGTTGCCAGCGGCGGGTTTAATGCTCGGTGTTGGTAACTTTGGTTTAACGCAACAACTGTTCTTTCCAGATGCTTTCTGGTCAATCATGATGCAATCCGCGGATATGATTTTCGGCAACATCACGCTGCTATTTGTCATTGGTGTTGCGATTGGTCTGGCGAAAAACAACGATGGTACCGCCGCACTGGCTGCTGTGGCAGGCTGGATTGTGTTTAACGCCGCTATGGGCCAAACCGTTGTACTTCGTGGCATAGAGGAGCATCAGGGGTATTTGACCCAGATGATAGGAATAAACAGCCTTAACACCGGGATATTCGGTTCGCTCCTGATTGGTTCGTTTGCGGCTTACTTCTTTAACCGATTCCACACTATCAAGCTGCCAGACTATCTCGCCTTCTTTGCCGGTAAGCGTTTTGTGCCGATCATTACTGCCTTTGTGTCACTGTTCCTCGGTATCGCCTGTGCCTTTGTCTGGCCGCTGGTGAGTGCCGGTATTTACGGTGGTATTGATGCAGTCAGTGGGCTTGGTCAGCCAGCGGCATTCGGTATTTATGGCTTTGTTGAGCGTGCGTTGATCCCACTGGGTTTACACCATGTTTGGAATGCGGTGTGGTTCTTTGAAGTAGGTAGCTTCGTCAACGAAAACGGCGACGTGGTGCGCGGTGAGCTGCAACGCTTCTTTGCAGGTGACAAAACAGCAACTGGTCTTGGTGGCGGCTTTATGTACACCATGTGGGCTTTGCCAGCGGCTGCATTGGCGATGTATCACTGCGCTGCACCAGAGAAAAAAGTCATGGTGGGTGGTTTGATGGCATCCGCCGCGTTCACCTCTTGGTTAACAGGTATTACTGAACCTGTCGAATTCACCTTCCTGTTCGTTGCACCGGTTCTGTACTTTGTGCACTGTGTACTGACAGGCATTGGCTTTGCTATCACGAACTACTTTGAAATCCTCCACAGCACCGATTTTGCCCACGGCGCGCTGCAGTTCTTCCTCTACTGGGGGCTGTCAGAGAATGCTGCGCTTTACGCCATCATTGGTCCTCTTTGGGCGGCGCTTTACTACTTCCTGTTCCGTTTCGCGATTACCACGTTCGATTTGAAAACGCCGGGTCGCGAAGGAGAAACAGAAGCTGCGACATCCAATGTTGTTGGAGAAGAACTGGCTCACAACTTGGTGTTTGCCATGGGTGGTAAAGGCAACATCCAGAATGTCGATGCGTGTATTACCCGCTTACGTGTCAACCTGAAGGACATCAAGCAAGCCAATATCGACTCGATTAAAGCGTTGGGTGCAATAGATGTGGTGGTAGTTGGTGACAATCTGCAGGCTATCTTTGGTACTCAATCTGACAACATAAAAACGGATATGACTGCGGTACTCGGCTCCTCCTAATTCCCCCTGGAGGGCGGAGTGTCGCTCATATAGGGGCTGGCGAGCTCCTTCTGACTCTTGCGGTGCTTCGGCACCGCTTTTTTTGTGATTTCTCGCAATTTCAATGTTCACCACCGAAACGGAGTGGGATAATGTCTGCCGCTTAGTTCTTTTCATTTTTGGTGTGGAATGTTGTCTGAAAGACGCGCTTCTTTGATTTTGTTGTTTGCTACCGTGTTGGCCGCTTGGGGCTGGATTTTCTCAAAAGAGGCGATTCAAGGACTGCCGCCGTTTGGTTTTGTTGGCCTTCGCTTTATTGCCGCCTCCTTGTTTTTAGTTCCTTTCTGCCTAAAGGCATTCAAACGCTCGCAAAAGGCTGATCTCATTCGCGCGGGCGGTGTAGGGAGCATCCTCTCTTGTGCTCTGCTCTCGTGGATTTATGCCATGTCTGTCAGTACTTCGATTGGTGAGGGCGCATTCATCATGAGCTTGTCCATGTTGTTTGTTCCTCCTATCGCGTGGTTGCTGTTCAAGCAGGCACCACCGAGAATTTTCTGGTTGTCGATGCCAATCGCAGTCTGTGGTTTAGCACTCCTGTCACTTGGTGGTGTGGGTTGGCAGTTATCTGCAAGCCAAATCTGGTTCCTGCTGGCAGCACTCTGTCTTGCGATTCATTTCAATGCCAACAGCCGTTACGCCCAACGTATTCCTGCGTTAGTACTGACCTGCGTGCAACTGTTTGTGACAGGTGTAGTGGCAACGATTGCCTCACTGCTCATGGAAACCTGGCCAGAACATGTGCCATCAAATATCTGGGTGTGGTTTGGGCTCAGCGTGCTTGTCGCAACCAGTCTCCGTTATCTAATGCAAACCTTGGGGCAGAAAGGCGCGAGTGCAGCAAATGCGGCAATTATTATGATTCTGGAACCCGTTTGGACGGTGATCCTAAGTGTAGTTTGGTATTACGAAGCCATGCCTGCCCACAAGATTGCGGGCTGTTCGCTGATTTTGGCGTCATTGTTGATTTATCGTGGTGCACAGCCGCTTCGTAACCTTATCCGTAGAAACACAAAAAGCGGTAGCTAGCCACCAATAGAAGTAAACTAAGGCGACTTAGTGTCGCCTTTTTCTTTAACCATTATCCGGCGTGCAGTAAATCAACACCCGCTTGTCATTGTGTCCTCGTTCCTCGCTGTTGCTGAAACCTATATCTTGGTCTTTCTCAGACATAAAAGACGTCACTATTAAATGACTTCGGTGAGTGGCGATTCTGTGGGTTCCCTTTCCGTTGCCTGCAACACCAAGCAAACCATGATAAGTGCCATGCCCACCCAGCCAATAGGCGCGATGACCTCACCGACGATCAACACCGCGAAACAGGCTGCGACGACAGGCTCAAACAGCGTCAACAAGGTGGCTTTGCTAGCGTCAACGTGACGAAGTCCAAACCCGAAAGCGAGGTAGCCAACAAACATGGGGACCAACGCCATATAGAGTGAGACGCTGGTATTGTTCCAACTAGAGAAAAGGTTGTCGCCAGTGAAGAGCAAGGTCGGCAGTAGCAATAATGCACCCAAGCCAAAAATCGTCGCCATGGCTGAATCAGATTTCACACCAGTATCAATCAACTGCTTTGCCACCCAAGCGTAGGTCGCATAGGAAAGACCTGCTATTAGGCCCAGTAACACGCCGAGCAATTTCTGGCTGTTGTCAGAAGCAACGGCAGCGTGACCTGATTCCGCAAACGTCAGCATGACGATACCGACAGTACCAAGTAAAAAGCTCATCACCCAGCGGAGGCTTACTATATTGGCTTTGCCGAAAAGACGGTTGATGAAGACCGTCATAAAAGGGGCGCTGGCAATCGACACCACAGTACCCACAGCGACACCAGCCATGCGCATAGAAGAGTAAAAGGCGAGGGGATAGATCGCCAGTGCAACAACGCCAATGATCAATGGAGTGCGAGACTCGAGAATCCGAGGCAAGTCTGCCTTAAGAGGTTTTCTTGCCAAGAACGCCAGCAATAAACCACTTACCCCCATAGAAAAAGCACCAATACCCAAAGGACTAATGTCTGGCGCAAACGCTGCTGCGGTCCCGGTCGTACCCCAGAGAATCGAGGAAAATAGAATGGCCAGACTGCCTTGAAGTGAGCGGTCCATATTCAGGAAGATGCCTTTCACTGTTCAATCATCCACTGCAAATTGTTCGAATGAAAACAAGGATAGCGTTGGTTTGGCTATCTAACTTTGCTGAAAGGACGTTTCTTGCCGCTAAAAGGGCGCTTTATTCCCCGTTGCCCGAGAAGACTCTGGGTGACATGCCGAAGTGCGCGGAAAAGCGGCGGCTGAATGCAGAAAGATCCCCATAGCCGACCCGCTCAGCGACTAATTGTACTGGCAAGTCTGTATGTGTCAGCAAGGCTTTGGCTTTTTCCATCCGTTGTAAAGTGATGTATTGAAAAGCGCTCATGCCTAACATCTCTTTGAATCGCTTTTTAAATTGGGTAGGGCTCAAGCAGGCAATCGCAGCCAGAGATTCTATCGAAAGCTCTGAATCCAGATGCTCGACAATGTGTGACTGGACAGCGCGGATTCGGGGATCGGGCACTTCGTTGTTTTCCTGCTGCGCGAGTAAACGAGAGAAAACATCAAATACAGCGCCTTCCAGCAAATCATCTACCTCATGTTCTAACTGTTTTTCCACGAAATAGAGATAACTCAGCAAGGGGGCGCTGATGGAAAACACTGCGAAGTTGGGTGTTGTGATGTTTTTCGGCAGCTTAGCCATGTCCGCCACGATAAACCGAGCGGCTTCGTTGGCGCGGAAGTGATGAAAAGTGCCAGCTTGAATTACCACGCACTCACCAACGCTGACCCCACCGGAATAGTTATCAAGCTCAATTTGGATGGTGCCCTGAAGAGGCAATACCAGTTGATGATAGTCATGCGCATGGCCTTGTCGCTGGCGGGTATAGGCGCGAATGCTGAGGCTGTTTTCCATGATTTCCGTGTCATCCTTGAGCGGGAAAATGCGTTGCGATGACACCGACAGTAAGATAAAAACCAATGCGCCGCAAACCATCCATTTGAAATCCAAAAGGTGGACGCAATACAAATAAGGCGGCCAGAGCCGCCTTAAACGTGAGTTAAACGGAGCGCTTAAACCAGCTCGCAACCTGTTACGAAGTCGATGCAGTTTGCGTCGAAACAGCCCCAAACATTGTTCACCTGAACAGACGTACCATCGCAGAAATCTAGGGTGATGCAACCGCCGGATTTAGTGATGTTGATTTGGTGAATAGAGGTAGCGAGTGAATCATCAACCTGGATTTTGTCATCCCAGCAATTGAAGTCGGTGATTTTGTCGCAGCCGTCATGGGCATCAAAGTAGAAGGTATCTTTACCGCAATTACCTGTGAGAATATCATTGCCCTGACCACCGGCGATCAGGTCATTACCCCAACCGCCATCGAGTTTGTCGTTACCGCAGCCACCGTTTAGGATGTCATTGCCACAGTCTCCGTCCAACTTATCGTCACCGTTTCCGCCAACCAGCTTATCGTGTCCCCAGCCGCCATTCAGGTAGTCGTTGTGGTCGCCACCGTGGAGATAGTCGTTATCGCAACCACCGAACAGTTCGTCACATCCTGCACCACCGAATAACTGATCATCGCCATAGTAACCGACCAACTTGTCATTACCGTTGCCGCCTTTCATGACATCATTGCCGCAACCACCATCAAGATAGTCATGACCGTCGCCACCGAAGAGAGTATCGTGTCCATCGCCCCCCCAAAGTTTATCGTCGCCACAACCGCCCTGGAGGAAATCGTTACCCCATTCGCCCTTTAAGGTGTCGTTACCATTTCCGCCATAAAGCGCGTCATCATCACAACCTCCGTAAATCAGGTCGTGTCCTTCGCCACCCTGAATGGTGTCGCAACCATTGCCACCCTCTAGTTTGTCATCACCACAACCACCCTCAATCCAGTCGTTTCCGTTACCACCTTTGATGTGATCACTACTACCGCTGCCAATGATTTTGTCATGACCGTCGCCACCGTCGATAAGACATTCATTACCATAGGCAACGATGTAGTCGTTGCCGCCCTTGCCGTAAATCCAGTCTACGTTGCAGTTGCTGATGATGGTGTCAGCACAGGTAGATCCATATATGGCTGTCATTATCTATATCCTTCTATTTACATTATTGACGTTGTTTGTGCCCAAATGCATGAAAGGCCATACCAATATGACTGACTTAATGGGCATTGATGTGTGTCGGGGATAAGAATTATCCTGCTGAATAAAAAGGTAATATGAGATTCTCAGGGCTGGGTTTTCACTTGTCGGTAGGCTTAGTGTTGTCTAGCTTTACAGTCATTTGTGGGGAGTAGACACATATAAAGTGTGAGGTGACACAGCAGTCTTACTAACGCAATGTTTTTATTAATAAATTCATGCATTTCTAGTTCGAAGTACCACAAACAGCTGTGAAATGTGATGCACACCGCCATTGGTTGTCACAAAACTGTCGATTTACCGTATTGCTTCTTCTTTAATCAATATATTTTGTGTGGGCTATTCATCAGCCTTTACGCCAACTTTTAGAAAGGCATAAAGGGATCATCCAAGGACAGAGATCAGGAGTGACCCATGCAGAATACCTTTGAACACGCGCAGCCAGATGCGCAGGGATATTTTGGGGAGTATGGCGGCAGTTTTATCCCGCCTGAGTTGGAATCTATCATGATTGAAATTGCGGCTGCCTATGAAGAATGTCGCAAGGATCCTGCCTTTAAAACTGAACTGGCTCGGCTTTATAAGCATTTTGTTGGTCGTCCAAGCCCTATTTTTCACGCTGAGAACCTTTCCGCCAAATACGGCACCAACATCTATTTGAAGCGTGAAGATCTCAACCATACTGGCGCACACAAAATTAACCATTGTTTGGGTGAAGCGCTGTTGGCCAAAAAGTTAGGTAAGAAGAAGTTGATTGCTGAAACCGGAGCGGGTCAACACGGCGTAGCACTGGCAACGGCCGCCGCATTGGTAGGGTTGGAATGTGATATCTACATGGGTGAAGTCGATATTCGCAAGGAGCATCCGAATGTCGTCCGTATGCGCATCCTTGGCGCGAACGTGATTCCCGCTACCCATGGTCGCAAGACTCTGAAAGAGGCGGTAGATGCTGCGTTTGAAGCGTACATGAAAGATCCTATCAGCCAGATTTACGCCATTGGATCAGTGGTGGGGCCTCATCCATTCCCAATGATGGTGCGCGACTTTCAATCCATCATCGGCAATGAAGCCAAAGTGCAGTTTAAAGAGATGACAGGTGGCCTACCCGATAATCTTGTCGCCTGTGTAGGCGGGGGCTCCAATGCGATGGGTTTGTTTACCGCTTTTCTGGAAGACGAAGAAGTGGCCATTCATGGTGCAGAACCAGCTGGTCGTTCGCTGAATGTGGAAGGAGAGCATGCGGCAACCTTGACCCTTGGTGAGCCTGGCATCATGCATGGGTTCAAGTCATATATGTTGAAAGACAAAGATGGCGAACCGCAGGAAGTGTATTCCGTAGCGAGCGGATTGGATTACCCATCGGTAGGTCCGCAGCACAGCTACCTGAAAGACTTGGGGCGCGTAAATTACGGTGCGGTGAGCGACGATGAAGCAATTGACGCTTTCTTTGAATTGTCGCGTTTGGAAGGGATCATCCCTGCTATCGAATCCTCCCATGCTGTGGCCTATGCGTTGAAGCTGGCGAAACAGGGAGAGAAAGGCTCAATCCTGATTAACCTTTCTGGCCGGGGCGACAAAGACATCGACTTTGTGGTGGAAAACTTCGGTAAAGACTACGGTATTGAATCGCTGATTTAATGTGATTGATCAGAATGAGAAACGCCCGCGACTATCGCGGGCGTTTTTTGTGTGGGTGCAACAAGCCACCTGCATGGCAAGGGATAGGAGGCCTGTTGCGAACTCTGCGTGGATAGATATCTAAGCAGAGTGCACAGCAAGCTGTACGTCTATGATAGTGAGCGGCTAACTGACTGAATACAATGAATTGTTACTAAAGTCAGACAAAATTGGCGCATCCAGAGAACAAAAGCTAATGATTTTGTGTCAGGGTTTGGTTCTTTTTTGGTTAATTAGTGTTGAGTTTTGTATACCTGTTTGTATTGATATGAAGACAGTTGATCGCCGCAAGATGCATATTCAATCCCGCGCTTATCAGTTCCATCGATCCTGACGTTTCACTTCATTTTCGAAATTGGATGAAAAAGCCTTCATCTTTGCCTGAAGCAAGGCTTGCCTTCCATCTAGGGTTCTTGTGTAAATCAGTTCGGAAAGGCTGACGTGCTGACACCACGCCTTATAGAAGATCATCGCAGTCTCTTTCTTTGCACCAAACCGAAGAGGAACAGCATGGTAATCGTCGCGCTTGGTGCCTAGAAATTTGCCTTCCCGAATCACCAAATACCTTGGGTTGTCGATCGGCGAAAGAATCTCATGCATGCAATCGGCGAATATCGAAGACTCATAGAAACTGCAGCCAGACAGGGAGAGATAAAATTGCCCATCTGCTGTTTCATAGACATTGACTTTCATTCTGCGGATAGAGGTTTCTACAAATCCTGCCTGACAAAGCGCTTCTGCCAGTGCCACACCCATTTGTTTGAGTGCTCCATCTACGGGCAAGAAACGTAACAAGGTTTTGGTGGTCGCGACGGTTTGCGGAAATTTGTATATAAGGGTGGCAGTGAGTGCCATAGCCAGCAGTAACAATACGTTGCTAGAGCTTTGGAATAAGTGCACCGTCCAAAAAAAGGTGCCGGACAAGGCGATCAACAGCTGTGAAAATAAATAGCGCCAGCTGTTTTTTAGCATGTATCCACGGAGCGCCTGAATTTGTGGTGTTTTGACTGATGGTAATACCCGCGCAGAGCCTTCAACAGTTAGCGCCTTCTTCCAGCGCTCACCCGCGCGTTCAATATCGTTAAAGCGCTGGGTCATTTGCGAGTTGTTGGCAAAAATCGGCGAGGTCCCTTTTTGGACATAATCATGCTTTAGCCATCTCGCAGCCATACGATCAAAGCCACTTTCAATGGTATCGTCTTTCTCTGATAGGCCGACAAAAGTATCAAAGCGTCGCTTGAGATTGTCGTAGTCAGACCAACCGGAAAAAGCCTTTACGTTGATGGCGGCAAGATGCCAAATCGAACTGATTTTATCCGGCGCGCTCTTGTCGATACGGATAGCCCGCCCGCGCATTTGATTGGTGAGCATAAACGAACCGACTGAACTGGCGAGGATCAACGAATTGATTGCAGGTGCATCCCAACCTTCGCCCAACAGCGAACGTGTGCCGACAAGCACCTTGAGCTTGCCTTCCATCAGCAGCGCGGTAAAAGCGATGGTCAGTTGGTTTAGTGGTGCAGTCACCTTCAGATATTGCCCCTCATTACCCATGGCTTGGGTTTTGACTTTGTCATGACCAATATGCGCGATGAGGTCGGGCAATAGTGAAGTAGGAATAATGCTCAGCCTTCCGGTCAGCAGACCTACCTGCTCACGAATGGGTGAGTCTGAGGTGATGGTTTTAAACACGGGCCAAGCGCCGAGATTGGTCTCTCCAGCATCGATTTCTGATGTCAGGTTTTCGTCGCGGATATAGTCAGTCAAAAAGACCTGCCGCAAGGATTCTCCACGTTTTTTAAGTTCAAGGTGATGAATCTTGCTGCAGGCCTCTACCTTGGCGCTGCTTAACGCAAGCGATCGCTCATTGCGACGTGAACGCTCAAGTGATAATTCGCGTTTGTAGAGGAGCTCGTTGGCTCTGAGCTGTTTCTTTAAATCATCGATAAATGACAGATGCTCTTCGCCATGCTGGAAGGTATTGGAGAAGAGCACCGTTTCAATTAATACCTGCCACCAATGTCGGCCAAGCTCTGGAATATCAGTGGCTGTAAGGTCCAACAGTGTTTTCAACTGCGCGTCGAGGGGCAGATTTTTGGCTTTCAGAAAACTCAGCAATGCGATGGCGATTTCGGGTTGCTTGATCACTGCCAGCTCAAACTCGCCTTCACCCAACCAGGGGTGGGCAAGCACGACGGCTTCGAAGGTTGGGTTGCCGAAAAGTGATTGGCAAAGAGTAGACACCTGCTGATCATATTCTTCGATCTGTTTGCTTTCTTTTTGGGTCGCATTGCAGGCCCAGACATAATCCTGATGGGCGCAGAGTGTGCCGGCTTTCACCAATTCGGGGACTGAGATTTCCTCATCAATCGGGCCGCATAGCTGTTCGTATCGCGTCCATTCATGACCTTGTGCATCATAAGGAGGCGTTGCAGTCAGGGAGACCAGCGTGATGTCGGGGATTTCCTGACACACTTTTTCGAGTGCTCGCCACCACTCATTGCGAAGGTGATGGGCTTCGTCGAGGATCAGGACTTTAATCTTGTGGGTTTGCAGAAGCTGAATAAAGCAGTCAACTTCTTCGCCTTCAAGTCCATCGTCATCTTCAAGCGTCGCGGCTTCGTCATCTTCACTGTCCAACACGTCAGAGAGCTTGGTATGCAAAGCCTGATAGGTGATGGAAGTGAGCGTCTTTGGCTCTGTAATAGAATTGCTGACCCAAGGTAATGCCTGTACCGAATCGGTGTCGCAAAAATCTTTAAGACGGTCAATCCATTGGTCGCGTATCACGCGGGTTGGGGAGAGCACCAGAGTCGGTTTCCCCAATAGGCGGAACACCTCCAACCCCAAGGTGGTTTTGCCAGCGCCAGGCGCAGCGACGATGTGCAGTCGTTGATCGTTGAGATGCTCATGAATGGTATCGAGCACGCGGGATTGATAGGGACGCCAGGGGTAGCAAAACGACATAGATTTGAACGGCATGGATTCCTTTCCACATAATATTCAGACATCAAGATGTTACCGTATCAGAGTGGTCTTCTCTTTCGCATGGGCTGGAAAAACGGAGGTTAGTCGGGGGAATTGTCGAGAAAGACAAAAAAAGCCCGCAGAAGCGGGCTTTGAGAGCAATTTCTGAGTCAGCTTATTGTTCCAGTTTGATGTTCCTGATGCGGTAAACCACAGCAGCTTGCGAAGCATTCCAGTCAGACAGCGTTGCAAACGGCGTGTTGACCTTGGTGATGTCTAGCGCGCCCGTGTTTAGTTCAGCAACCGGAACCATCACTGAGTGCCATTGACCAGTAGCCAGACTGCCCAGTGGGTAATCGTTACCAGACCCCGCCGTTGATTCCATTTTCACAACAACCTCTTCGGTTTGCGTTTCACCTGAATTCGCAGGTTCACCATAGGTTTCGATGTAAATATCGAACGTCAGGTTGCCCGACAGGAAGTTGGAAAGGTTCAGTGTTTTACCTTTCACCAATACCAAACCTTTGTAGAACTCTGGACTGCTTGCATCGTAAGTGACTGTGAACTCATGGGTGGCATCAGACGAATCATTGCCTGTCACCACAACGTGGTCAGTGAGGTTTTCCCATGTGTCTGTGCGTGCTTGCCAGGTTGTGATATTTGGTTCCCACGTTTCCCATACATCGACGATATCGCCTTCAAGCGGCGGTTCTACCGGCACTTTCAGCTCTTCACAGGTAATTGCGTCTTCTGCTGCATCCAGACTACGTGGCACATAGCGAACCTCACCCAGATTGAACTCAACTTCCTCGTCTGCATAAATCAGGAATGGGGTATTGAGGATCTGGAAGGCCATGCCTTCGTCGGCAAAACATTGCAGCGGGATCTTGATGGTCGTCCACTTGGTTTCGTCCTGACCGCTTGGTGCTGGCAATACTTTGTGAATAGGCACCTGACCCAGACACGGCCACTCACAGTGGGTTGCCAGAATCATGCTTTGCGGCGCGGTGGATTTCATGTCGATATCAAATTGAAGCGTCGCATCCGCATTCAGATAGCTTTGCTTATCGACAACCTGCTCATCCGCAGTCTGCATGTAAACCTGCGCTGGTGCTTCACCCGTGAACTTCACATTGATCGCATCCTGCTGGTGGAGGTGATCAATCGGCGTGGTGGTGATTGAGCCAATCGTGGTTGGTGTACCGTTAGACACTGTCACGCCGACCCAGCCATTCGATGAGCCTGCAATGCGAGGAGTAAACTCGTCATCGGCTGAACGACCAAAGATTTCTAGATTGGTGGTCGCAATACCGTCATCTGGTGCATCCAGACCACAACCGTATTCACGCGGATCAAGTGGCAGGTTATCTAAGTCGATATTCAGCTTGCTGCTTTTCTTCTTGTTGTAAGAAAGGCCATAGCCGTAAGCGAACAGCGGTGCGTGGTCGCCTTCGATATCCTGTTCCATCTCCGGTGTTTCATAGTTCACCAGATTGGGTGCTTTACGGTTGATGGTGGTGGAACACTTGGTTTTTGGCCAGGAGAAAGAAAGGCGACCGCGGAAGTCTTTGTCATCAACACCAAACAGCACGTCAGTGATACCACCTGCTTCGGTGCCCGGTAGCCATGCTGCAACAAAGGCATCGGAGTGATTGATCTCTTCATTCACGTATAGTGGACGGCCAGAGAAGAACACAGTAACGACGTTGAAACCTTTCTCTTTAAGGGATTTGATCAGACGGAGATCTGCCCCATAGGACGATTTCAAGGTCGCGTATTCCAGCGTTTTGGTTTTGTTGATATCACCAAACATCTCTGCGTAGGCATCTTCCCCGATCACCACGACAGCGGTGGCATTCAGCGGTGCAGCATCAACATCGGTGAAAATGTTCTCTTCACCGACCTGAGCCTGCATCGCCATTAGCATGGTGGTTGCGCCAGGGAAGTCACGCTCAAGCGTATTCTCTGTGCCTTGCCAGGTGAGAGACCAACCGCCGGTTTGTTTCTGGATATCGCTGGCTGCACTGCCGACCACCAGATACTGTTTCTGGGAAGACAGAGGCAGGGCATTGTCTTTGTTCTTTAGCAGAACCAAAGATTGGCTGACGGCTTTACGCGCCAGTTCACGGTGCGCGTCTGAGCCCAGAATGTCCTGTTTACCGGCGAGACGACGTTCGGTTGGCTGAGGCTTCTCCCAAAGGCCTGCGCGCATTTTCACGCGAAGAATACGGGTGACTGCATCATCAATGCGGCTCATTGGAATAGTGCCGTCATTCACCTGATCGATCACATTGCGGTAGAAGGCCTGCCAATCTTTACGGGCTGTCACCATAAAGATGTCGTTACCAGCGAGCACTGCTTGAGGACAGTTGCCTGCGGTGCAGCCGTTGATTTCGCTGTGACCATTCCAGTCGGTGACAACCAAGCCGTCAAAGCCCATTTTGTCTTTCAGCACATCGTTAACGATGTACTTACTGCCGTGGAGCTTTTTATTGTAGTTGTCGGTGCCCATCACGTCGTAGTTAGCTTCGTTGTGCCAAGAGTTAAACGACGTCATGACCACTTGCGCACCAGCATCCAGGCCCGAGAAGTAGCCCGTTGCATGAATATTACGAAGGTACTCTTCGCTATATTCATTCTTGCCACGGTCAACTCCGTCCGTGGTGCCGCCATCGCCCAGCCAGTGTTTCACGTTAGAAATCACGTGGCGCTGGCTTTTCAATCCTTTCTCTCCACCTTGAAGACCTTCAACCATTTTTCCGGCGTATTGGTAGACGATTTCAGGGTCTTCTGAATAGCCTTCATAAACACGCCCCCAGCGATAATCGCGAGGCGTGGCGACGGTGGGAGCGAATGTCCAGTCAAGACCAGTTGCGGCGACTTCACGAGCCGTGGCTTTACCGATTTGTTTGATCAGTTTTGGGTTGTTGGCCGCACCTAAACCGATGTTGTGTGGGAAGACGGTGGCTTTGAAAACATTGTTATGGCCGTGGACAGCATCGGTTGCCCACATGAAAGGAATACGGAAACCACGGTCTGCGTAAGCTTCTTCAAGCGCGAGGTAGTACTTATCTGATTCGTTTGCCCAATCTTGGGCTGTGGCGTATTTGTTGCCGTCAGGCCAGCCGCCACCGCCATTGAGAAGAGAACCCAGTTTGTATTCTTTCGCTTCTTCAGGGGTAACACTGCGAAGGTCGGGTTGGATCATCTGTCCGACTTTTTCTTCCAGCGTCATTTGCGCGAGTATTTCCGCAACTCGGCTTTCTATTTCCGGGTCTTTTTTGATTGCGCTGTTGATCTGAGGCCAATCCGGGTAGTAAGGGACTTTCGATTCAAGAAAGCACCCCGACAGAATGGCCAGTGATGTTACTCCTGACACTATGATTTTTCCTTTGAGCATAGAGCCCCTCCGAGGGTAGTCAGTTCTATTTAGACTGCGTGCTCACTATCTTGCTGGCATATGAAAGCGCTTTCTTTGAATGCAAGATAACTCCCTCGAGCACACTAACTCCTGAGACACTGAGTGTTCAGGAAGCTAGGCATGGTAGGGGCTTTTTCTAATGTTAAACATAGCAAATTAATCAAATATCTTAGCGCATTTGGCTTTAGCAACACTTTCTCAGATGGTGGAAAAAGGTTGTTAAATTGACTGTTACGCATCTCGTTGACGCATATGCAAAAGTTGGAATCGGGTACAAACAAAAAGAAGCCCAGCAAATGCCGGGCGATCTTACTTAGGGGGATTTTCTTAGGTGTGATTAGGGTCAACAGCCCCTAGTTATAGGCGCGGGCAAACAAGCCTTCGCAGCTCGCCTGATAGTCGCCAACGTACGCCGGGATAAATACGGATTCGCCCTTACTCAAAGTGACGCTGTCACCATTCGAGTGGGTAAGAGTCAGTGGTGCATCTACAGCAATCAGGATTTCAGCGCTATGTGTGCTCAGTACTTCATTCAGAGCGTTGCGGTAAACACTGAATTTGAAATCCGGCACAGGAATCGGGTAGTGCTGCGCATTGCCGTCAACGCGTGGCGCCAGCAGGATAGTATCTTCTGGCATTGGCAAGCATCGGGTGCAGGAAATCAGTTCCGGTACATCCATATGTTTTGGTGTCAGACCGGCGCGAAGCACGTTGTCTGAGTTCGCCATGATTTCCAGACCTGTCCCTTTGATATAAGCATGTGGCGTGCAGGCATCAAGGAACATCGCTTCGCCCGGCTGAAGAGTCAGCGTATTCAGGATCAACGGTGAAAACAGACCGATATCGCCAGGGTATTGCTCAGACAGCGTCAACAGCAGTGCAAACAATTCATCAGTTTGGTTGGCATCTGCATAGGCCAGTAATTTAGATACCACTGCGTCTTTGGCTTCGCCTTCCAGAGAAAGCAGGGCACCGAAGAAATCACTCAGGCCTTGTTCGCTCTGGTTGTCTTGCAATGCACTTACCAATGATGCCAACTCTTCGATGTTGAGCTGGTGGAAAAAGCCCAGAATATCGCTGTAGTCTCGAAAGCCGTTCATCGCCGTGTAATCAGTCAGCGCGAAAACCAACTCCGGTTTGTGGTTAGGGTCTTTGTAGTTTCGAAAGCTCGCTGACAGGGGAATACCTGCCGCTTCTTCTTTTGCAAAACCGGCTTCCGCCTGCGCTTTGCTTGGGTGAACCTGCACTGACAACGCTTTTTCAGCACACAGCACTTTGAACAGGTAAGGCAGTTCACCAAATTGCTGGGTAGTGGATGCGCCCAGAATGTTTTCCATGTCTGAGCTGATGAAATCTGATAGTAGGGTTTCTTTGTTATCGACAGCGATGTTTGAACAGCCATTTGGGTGAGCACCCATCCAGATTTCCGCTTGCGGTTTGTTCTCTGGGTTTGGCATATCAAACAGTTCAGTCAGTGAAGTGTGACTGCCCCAGGCATAGTCCTGGATAACGTTTTTCAGAGGAAAAAATTGAGTTGTCATTGTTCTTCTTTAAGCCTTCGAAATCTGGCAAGGAGTCTATCAAATTATGGCTCTGCGTAGCTGATTTCACGCAAATAAAACGCTCCCCTTAGGGAGCGTTCTTCGCAAGATTAAGCTGTTGCTACTTCGTTTTGCGCTTTCGCCTGACGCATTTTCTTGAGGGATACTGCAACCAGAGCAGTCACCACTGCACCCGCAGCCATACACGCCAACGCTAGTACAGGTTTGTTCATTGCACCCAGAAGGGCAACCACTGGACCACCGTGCGCTACGCTGTTGGTGATGCCGAAGGAGAAGGCCATTACCGCAGCAACCATTGAGCCGATAACGTTCGCAGGAATCACTGACATTGGGTCTTGTGCTGCGAAAGGAATCGCACCTTCAGAGATACCCACCAGACCCATGGCACCGGAAGCTTTACCCGCTTCGATTTCAGACTGTTCGAAGATGTTGAACTTGCGGCCAATAACCGTAGCCAGCGCCATACCTAGAGGAGCAACAGGAATCGCACATGCCATTGCCCCCATGAACTGTGTTTGACCGCTTGCAATCATGCCTACTGAGAACAGGAATGCCACTTTATTGAATGGACCGCCCATGTCGAAGCCAGCCATACCACCCAGCACAATACCCAGCAGGATAACGTTACCTGTGCTCATGTTGGTCAGCATAGTATTCAGGCCTTCCATCAGTCCCGCGATTGGCGCGCCGATAACGAAGATGAACAGACCAGCAATGAACAGAGAACCTGTGATTGGTGCAATCATGATTGGCACCAATGGCTGGATAAACTTGTGATAGTTACGGGTAGCTACCCATTTCACGAAGTAACCCACCAGCAGACCTGCAACGATAGCACCGATGAAGCCTGTACCTGCTTCTGCGCCATAGAACGAACCGTTGTTGGCAATCCAGCCACCAATCAGGCCAGGAGCCAGACCTGGACGGTCAGCAATCGCGTAAGCAATGTAACCGGCAAGGATTGGGATCATCAGGGTGAAGGCAACCACGCCCACATCCAACACTTTGTTCCACATGCTGCCAGGAGGGATCGCCATGCCTGCTTCGGTAGGCTGACCACCAATTGCCAGTGCCAGTGCGATCAAAAGGCCACCGGTTACTACGAATGGGATCATGTGAGATACGCCATTCATCAGGTAACGATACAAATCAGAGCGTGCCTGAGAAGCTTTGCTTTCAGACGACTCAGATGCTTTGTCATCAGCAGAAGCAACGTATGCTGGAGCTTCCAGCGCTTGATTGATCAAGCCTTTTGCATCTTTGATTGGCGCTTTAACTCCGGTTTTGATCAGACGTTTGCCAGCAAAACGGGTCATGTCCACTTGCTTGTCACAGGAAACGATAATCGCTTCTGCGCGGGCAATTTCTTCTGCAGTCGGGCTGTTTTTCACGCCGATAGAACCGTTGGTTTCTACCTTCATTTCATAGCCCAGTTCTGCTGCACCTTTCTCCAGTGCTTCTGCCGCCAGATAAGTGTGTGCAACACCTGCAGGGCAACCAGTCACACCAATCAGCAAACCTTTATTGGCTTCTGGTGTTTCCAGTTCTTGTTTTTTCTCGAGTAGCAGAGCGAGTGCCTCTTTAGCGCTTTCGGCTTTCATGAAGCTTTCGATAAAGCCATCTTCAATCAGTTTTGAAGACAGTTCAGCCAGCACTTCAATATGGTGGTTTGCGCCGCCGTCTGGCGAAGCAATCATGAAAAAGAGTTTTGAAGGCAGGCCATCTTCAGCACCGTATTCGATGCCTTCGCGGCTGATACCGATAGCAACAGCAGGCTCAATCACTGCAGCACTTTTTGCGTGCGGTAGGGCAACACCATCTTCGAAGCCGGTGTTACCCAGTTCTTCACGGGCGTGAATATCAGCCAGGAACTGTGCTTTGTCGTTGACTCTGCCCTGAGCATGCAGAAGTTCAATCATCTCTGCAAAAACGTCTTCTTTGGACGTTGCTTTCAGGTTCAGGCAAATCAGATCTTCATTGATTAGCGATGTAATCATGATGTCTATCCCTCAAAAGTTTTTGTTTTTAACGGCTCTCACCAATAGATATATTTTCCCGTTTTCGCGTGTACTGTTTGAAGAGGAGAGATAAGGCTTTTACTGGATATTTGTAACATTGAAAGTGAGGTGTGATCTTGTTCTCAGTAAGAGAAGAGTGACAGGTTCGTAAAAATATGCATTAAATAGTCTAATAAACAGTAATTTATATTTTTATTGTCATCGCTTTGGATGAATTAGTCGTTTGTGGAAATAACTGGATGCTAGAGATTAGTAACCTTAAGGTGGCATCGAACGACCTGTTTTTGGTGAGCCTAGTCACGCATTGGATATGTGCTGTAGAGATTCTCTGGCTGACCAAAGTGTGCAGGCGCATAATCGGCGCGTTAACGGGTTCTAGGGGCTGTTGACCTTTGGTGATGATTTTTGCAGCAGTTTGTGGGGATTTTATGCAAGGCAGAGGCTTCGATGTGTAGC
>NZ_LASY01000042.1:0-74739 GCF_000973155.1 Grimontia sp. AD028
TTATCGAAATTTTCCGCCTTGTTCTCGAGCATTTTTCCTGCGCTACTTCTGATCAGCTACCTACTGTGATTGGTATTACTTTCAATTTTATCAACACATCGGACGTGTGGCTAAGTGAATACTAACATGCTGCCACAAAAATCACACAGTTCTATAACCCATTGATGTTAAGCACCATTATCACTTTTCTCATATTTGATATCAACATATCAGTATATCTAGATATAATGAATGTATGGAATTCTTAACATGATGAATCACATCGTGGAATTTTGGTCAGGGGCAGGAGGCTTCGGTGGATGGAAGGCAGCTTAGCATTAGCGCAAAAGATGTTATTTGGCTTGCCCCATGCGCAACCGGGTGGATTGGTACTGACTTGGTGCCTGTTTGTCACCACTATCGCCCTGTCTGTTCCCCTTTCTTATCTCTTGGTCTGCCTATGCAGCAAGCGCCATTGGTTTCAGGTGGCATCCGGGGCCAGTTTTGCGCTGTTGAGGGCGATTCCACCGCTGGTGATCATTTTTACGATCGACTTTTTTCTTCCACTTGAAACCTTTACCAAAGGCATTCTGGCATTGACGGTGTACTCCATGTCTCATCTGGTTCCCATCTTTGCCAAATACATCCACCTATATCCGGAAAATCTGGATCGGGTGGAAAACGTGCTGAAGTTAGGGCTTTTGGCACGTTATGCCCGACTTCGGGCGCATTGGGTGTTCAAAAAGAGCTTTCCTGCCATGCACACCCACTTCGTTTCACTGTTTAAGGACACCAGTATCGTCATCCTGATCGGGCTGCTTGAACTGAGTGCATTAACCAACTTGCTTGCTAGCCGGGCTTACCGCCTTTCCGATTGGCTGACCATCTTTGCTATTTGCTCTGCCCTGTATTTCTTCAACGTGCAGCTCTTGAACCTTGTCGGTGACAGGTTGCGCCACACTGTTTTCCGGTCAACGCACCGGATGACAAGAAGCATCAACTAAGGAGAGTTTATGTTCCGCAAATTGGGTTTGTTTATTTGTGCTTGGATGACCCTTGTATTTTCCCCAGCCCAGGCAGATGAAAAAGGCTCTGTGATCGACAGGGTGAAAGAACGTGGAGAGCTCGTCGTCGGTATCCGTCAGGATAACCCTCCTCACTCTTTCATCAATGAAGCGGGTGATTGGGTGGGGTTTGATGTCGATATCGCCAGCGCCGTGGCCGATAAGCTTGGCGTGAAAATGAAGCGCATTCCCGTGGATGAAATTACCCGCATCACCTACCTGCAAAACGGCAAAATAGACATGGCTGCAGCATCCATGAGCCATACCTGGAAGCGTGATGATGCTGTGGACTTTTCCCAGACTTACTTTTGGTCAGCCCAAACCTTTCTGGTGAGAAAGGACGGCCCAAAATCGCTGGAAGATCTGGTGGGTAAAAAGGTAGGCATGAACCGTGGTAGTCACTCGATTGGCAACTGGAAGCATTGGCTAGAGAAAAACGGCCACCCGGTCAACGAAGAAGACATCATCGAGTTTGGTAATAAGCAAATCGCCATGAATGCGGTGCTCTCAGGCAAGATTGCCGGCTGGGCGGAAGATGCGGAAGTCTTGGTCAGTTACGCCAAACCTAATCCCGAACTCACTGTATTGACCGGTGAAGCGATCGGGATGAAACAAGACGGTCTCGGGGTGATTGAAAACGACAGCAAGATGCGTGATGCCGTGAACCGCGCGTTGCAGGAAATCGAATCAAGCGGCGAATACCTCACTATCTATAACCGCTGGTTTGGCCCCGACAGCGAAACCCCAATGCCGCTTGAAAACCGCATTGAGGTTTGGCCGCAAGGCTAATGGGAGAAACAGATATGTTTTCACGCCAACCCTCACCAGTGCCCAACCTTTCGCTGCCCGCGTTGGTGCTTCAGGAAGCCAAGGTCAACGTTGGGTCTGGTGAAACATCCGGCTTTTTCGGTGATTGGTTCGGCCAATCATCCAGTCAGGACTCAGTATCGGTGCTTAATGGCGTCAACCTGACTGTGCCTACCGGTGCCTGGTACATGTTGGTTGGGCCAAGCGGTTGCGGTAAATCCACCTTGCTGAGTGTGCTCAACAATCTCACGCCACTCAGCGGCGGACAGGCGCTCAAATTTGGGGTGCCTGTCGATTGCTGGTGCCGCAAATGGGAGTGCTGCCCCGGCACCCGAACAGGCACTGTGTTCCAAACGCCGGCTCTGTTTGACCAGTTAACCGCACTGGAAAACATCTGCATGGGCTTCGAGTGCCGCGAGAAACGCTGCCTTCACGAAAAGCACCAGAAGGCGTTGCTGGTGATGGAAGAACTGGGTATCGCCAAGTTTGCCCATCGCTACCCGCCGGAGCTGTCCGGTGGCCAGCAACAGCGGGTATCCATTGCCCGAGCGCTGGTGGGCGACCCGGATTTATTGCTGATGGACGAACCCTTGTCAGCACTCGACGAAGCCAATGCTCAAAAGGTGAATCAAATCCTGCTGGAACGTCAGCAGGCTGGCACGACAATCTTAATGGCATCCCACCGTTTGGATGGATGTCTGGAAGCATGCACAGCAAGAGTGGACATGAAAGAGGGCGTCGTCACCGCGATTCAAGCCTGTAACCACTTACCCTCGGCGACAGAGAACCAGGATGCTGTTGCTCTCAACCCCTCCATGGCAAGGAATGAAAGTGTATGGAACTGAAATCGAAAGACACCCGGCTGTTCGATGTGCAGCTGACCTACCAATCGGACTACCAGTTTAAAAATGTCGCCAGTGAGCATGGCAATCAGGCGGGCGAGCCTTATTTGAGTGACGAACCTGATCCTGTTGGCAACAACAGCGGCCCTTCAACCCCGGCGCTACTGGGAAGCGCGGTTGGGCATTGCCTGTCAGCTTCTTTGCTGGAGCACATGCGCTTTCATGGCGCCAAAACAGAGCAGGAGTGCATCGTAACCAATGCGCAAATCACGGTTTACAAGGGACCAGAGGGTTACCCGAGGATCAAAGAAATTAATGTGGCGATTAAGGCGAATGATGGAGGCGGCTTAAGCAGTCAGAACCGCGCGTCCATAGAACGGAATTTCAAGAAGCATTGCACCGTCTCTGCTTCTTTGTCGCCGGCTTTCCCTATCAACGTCACTGTTCAGTGGATATGAAGGAGAAAAGACGTGTCAAACTTAATGACAGAAACACAACGTGTTGAAAACCAAGCTTACAAAGACCTGCTTGCCTACGTCGTCACCAACACCATTTCCGGTGAAATCATGGCGGTGAACAACTACACCACCATGGTGCCGCTTATCGAGGATGTGGATGAAAAAATCCACGTGGTGAAGCAGGCGAGAGACGAAGGCGGACACATCAATGCCCTGACCAAACTTGGCCAGCACATCAACTTTCCCACCATGAAAACCATGGTTGAACCGCAATGGAAAGAGATCGGCCGCTTTGTCAAAGACCGAGCGCGTGAGGGCGATTTAACCTCCTGCATTATCGCGCAGGACATCATGGTCGAAACCTTTGCCACCGTGGCGTACACCGCCCTTCAACGCAACACCGATAAGCACACCACCAGCCTCGCTGCCAGTATCTATGCCGAGGAAGTGGCGCACCTTCAACATGGGGTTGACGAGATTCACCGCATGCTCGACAACGATGCTGAAGAAGTGCACCGCGCTTTTGAGCTGGCACACCGGGCCGTGATGCCCGCCATGATGAGCATGGTGAACTACAACTGCTTCAGCCTGTGTGACCAACTCAGCATCAAATGTTCCACCGTTTCTCTGGGTGTGATTGAGCAAGATTTGGATCAGCTGCGGATTGATGCCATTGACACCTACATGGAGAAAATCGATCGCATTGGTTTGGATCCAAACCGTGTCGCGCCTTTGCTCTCTTCACTGGTGGATGATGATTCCTCCAAATGGCAACCAAAAGACAAAGCGGATCTTTCTGGCAACCGCTGCTGTCACTAAGGTGAAAAGCCGGACGATGTGGAAACTTCGTCCGGCCTTAACAAGGAAGGATGCCTATGCGAATTCTAGTGCTCGGGGCAAATGGATATGTCGGCCGTCTTGTTGCGGCATCAGTGCTAATGGAAGCCCATCATGAACTGGTGATTGCTTCGCGGGATCCAGAAACTTTTGAGGAACTGAAGCAGGACATTACAAAGCTGGCCTGCGACACCCTTGAGGCTTCAGGTGAACCTATGCCGCAAATTGACGGTGATGCGACTCTGGGATTCACCACGGTTCAGTTTAATGATGACCTGTTTGATGCCCCGGAACTTGAAGGGGTCGAGATGGTGATCAATTGCATTGGATCGGTGGAATACTTCAATGAAGAAAACCTCAATGCCGTCAATATCACGCTAACGGACTGGATATTGGCGCAGTGCAAAGTAAAGGGCATCGAGAAGCACATCTACATTTCCACCGCGTTTGCACCTGCCGTGAGCAACGGGAAAATTGAAGAGCGGATATATGGGGATGAAGGGGATGACCCGACCTTCTATACCCAAACTAAGCGGAAAGCCGAACAACTGGTTGCCACGTCCGGGCTCGACTATTTGATCGTGCGCCCTTCTGTGGTGATTGGCGACAGTCGCACTGGCCACTATGCTGGAAAACGCTATGGCATTTACCAACTCTGGGATGGCGCCAAGCGATTACTGCCCGGCCATATCGATGTGATGCGTCTTGCCTGCCCGCAGGCGAGAATGAATTTTGTCCATCAGGACGCAGTCATTGCAGTCATGCGTTTCACCCTCAGAAAACCTTGGCGTAGCCGGATCATCAACCTCGCATCCGATTCCTTACACGCCCCAACCATGGAAGCTCTCTGGGCATTGCTTTTCGACGATATAGGCCATCCCGATTCGCTGGAATGGGCACCCACCAATGATGCGCTCGACTATCGCGGCCTGTCGCCTCGCGTGCGGGCGTTCAATGCGTTTTGTCGCACCAATTTAGAGATCGCCAGCCGTAACTGGATGTTTGATCGCCCCAGTATCACGGTCATGAAAGCCGAAGGGCTCGACTTTGCCGAAGCGTTGCTGCCAACAATCCGTATTTGTCAGTCGCACTTTATGGCGTTGTACAACGAGAAAAAAGGACGCGTGTTTAATGAGTAATTACCAGACTAAAACGCAGGGCATGGAGCAGTGGCTCATGCGTTTGGTTTCTTCAGCACTGGCTCGTCCAAAACTGACGTTGCTGCTTGTGCTGGGTGCATTACTGCTGCTGGCGGGTGGATTGGCAAAGCTGGAAGTGAACAACTCAGCGCGGGTTTTTCTCGCCGTCGGATCGCCGGAAAAAATCGCGTTGGATGAGTTGGAAGCCAATTATTCCAAAGATGAAAATGTCATGTTCGTGGTGGTGCCGCCAGAGGGTGAGTCGGCGTCGAGCCCTGAGACTCTGGCGCTGATCAGAAACCTGACGGACGAACTCTGGCTGGCACCCTATGCGCGAAAAGTCACCTCTTTGGTGAATTTTATTGACCCAGTCGCTGATGCCGATGGCGGCGGAATGATTGTTGATGATCTGGTGCTGGCGGGGGACGAAGCCAAACTCGAAACTCAGGAAACATTGGCAAAATTTTTCAGGGAACGGCCTGATGTAAAAGGTAATCTGACGGACAAAAACGGCGAAGTTACCACGGTGTTTCTGACCGTTGCCATGTCCAGTGAAGATCTATTGGCCGTGAAGAAAGTGGCGCTTCATGCCCGCGAGTTGCAGCAAAAATACCTCGACGCTTATCCCGGCTATCAAATCTACCTCACGGGCTTGGTTATGCTTGATTACGCCCTGAATGAAGCCAGCGATGCGGATTCAGGTTCTCTGGTACCCGCGATGATTGTGCTGGTGTTGGTGCTCATCGGCGTTTTGTTTCGCGCCGTTGTGCCTTCGCTTACTGTGTTGATGGTGATCCTACTCAGCATTATCGGTGCGATTGGCGCGGTCGCCTGGATGGGCTTTCAACTGAATACCGCCTCCGGCGCTGCACCGCTGATCATATTGGTACTGGCGGTAGCGAACGTCGTCCATATTATTTCGAAAACCTATCACCTCAGACAAAACATGCCCAACGCCAAACCTCTCAACGTGGTGTTGGGTGCCATGGCCTATAACGTGGTTCCCCTTTCTTTGACCAACCTGACCACATTCGTTGGGTTTATGAGCCTTAACTTCTCTGACGTAGAACCCTTCGGTGAGTTGGGCACCATTGCAGCCTTGGGGGTGTTAACCAGTCTTATCGTGAACCTCACTATCACGCCTTTGGTGTTGAAGTCCTGGTTAGGCCGCAGGAAAAAGCCACTGCCAAAGCTGCCGAAAATCCAGTTTGGGCAACTGGCGGCAAAGGTTATCGGTCATGCGCGTTGGCTTTTGTTTATCTTTTCGACGCTGGCTGTCACCGCGTTGCTGGGGCTACAGCTTATCCAGTTCAACGACAATTTCGTCGAGTATTTTGATAACAGGAACAGCTTCCGTGTGCAGACCGATCTTGTGCAGAATCACTGGGGTGGCATGGGCTTAATTGAGTATTCGTTTGACGCGCCGGAAGGAAAAACGGTCGCTGATCCGGATTATCTCAAACAGCTCGATGCGTTTGCGGATTGGCTGCGAGAGCAACCTCATGTTAATGCCGTGATTGCCCTGCCTGATCATCTTGCCAGACTGCATCAGGCATTTAACAACACGCCTTCCGCCATCATCCCGGACGACCCCTATCTGAGCGCTCAGTTGCTGACAACCTACGAGATCTCTGCGCCCTATGGACACAGCCTGAGCGATCGGGTGACGCCGGATTATGCCTCGTCCCGCTTATCGATCATGACAGACAACCTGTCTTCAGCAGAAACCATTGCCATTGAAAAAGCAGCCAACGAATGGATGCTGGAAAACGCCCCTCTACTCTCGGGAACCGCAGGCACAGGACTGTCGCTGGCATTTGCTTACGTGTCAGAGCGCAACAGCCAGTCGATGCTGATGGGGAATTTGGTGACCATCATTACCATTTCATTCCTGCTTTCTCTGGCATGGCGGTCTTGGAGGATGGGGCTATTCAGCCTGATTCCGAACTTACTGCCTATCTTGATTGTATTTGGTCTTTGGGGGTATTTCGTTGGCGAAATCAATCTGGCGGTGTCCGTGGTTGGTGCCATGGTGATGGGGATCGTGGTGGACGACACCGTATATATCCTGACCAAGTATCAAGAATCGAGGCGAAAAGGCAGCACGGTTGAGCAAGCGGTCACTGATGTGTATTCCGGTGTGGGTTTGGCGCTGCTGGTGACCACGGTCGTTATTGCCCTTGGCTTCGCGGTGATGGCGACATCCAGCTTTGCCATCAACGCTAACTTGGGTTTATTGGCGTTTGGCGTGGTGATCACCGCGTTGCTTTACGATTTCCTTTTTGTTCCCGCGCTGTTGATCACCGCCGATCGAAAGTCGCGACGACACACCGTACAGGAGGTTTGAGATGGTGAAATGTCTACCTTGGATGCTGCTCTTTGTGCTCATGCCATTGTCAGCCAGCGTGATGGCAAATGATGCCGAGAAAGGGCGGGAAATTGCAGAGAAGATGGATCAATCCTACAGCGGATATGGCACGTCCCGCGCCGATGGGGAAATGATCCTCTATTTGGGCAACCGGGAAGTGAAACGATCGTTTCGAAGCTTAACGCTGGAAGATCTCGGTAACATTCCCAGCGAATACAATGTGCTGGTGTTTGAATCGCCCGGAGACATGCGGGGGATTGCGTTGTTAACCCATGCCAAAACGGAACCGGAAGATGATAACCAGTGGCTCTACCTTCCCGCTGCTGCGCGAACCAAGCGCATCTCCAGCTCCAACGTGTCCGGCAAGTTTGTCTCGTCTGAATTTTCGTATGAGGATTTAGCAAAGCAGGAAGTGGATGAATACACCTACAAATGGCTGCGCACGGAATCCTGCCCCGGCAGTGACATGACCTGTGAAGTGATCGAAACCTACCCGAAAAACGAAAATTCTGGGTATACCAAGCGGGTGATCTGGGTGGATACAGACGAATTCAGAGCGCAAAAAGTGGATTTCTATAACCGGCGCGGCGTTCATGAGAAAACCTTATTGCTGACCGATTACACCTTGCCGGACAACGGGCGATGGCGTCCGCTGAATTTGGATATGACCAATGAGTTAAATGGACGAAGAACCGTGATGGTGTGGTCGAATTACCAGTTTGGCGAGCCTTTGGGTAAGAAGGATTTTATGAGTCAGCGTTTGAAGACGCTTTCGCGGTAGCAAGCTGAAACGAAAAAGGCGGTCATCTAGATGCCCGCCTTGGGTTTTTTTCAAGAGCTGATACTAGCGAAACGATTTTTCAGCGTATCGCGCAAGACCGGATGTGACTGAGCCAAAGAAGTCGCCTGCTACGATAGGTACGCCAGGCAAAGTGCTTTCTAACAGCGCGCGCAAAATAGGCGAACGTGCACTGCCGCCAGTCATGAAGATAGCGTCGGGCTTGGTCGCTGATTGCGCTAAGGCATCGTTGACTAGCTCGCTGACTTTGGCCACTGGATTGGCGATGGCTTCAGCTAACTGTTGTGACGTCGCATTCGCGCTCAGAACTTCCTGAACAATCGGCAGATCAATGTGTGCGCTATCGTGCTCAGAGAGACGGATTTTCAGCTCTTCCGCGCAGCGGACAATCTGATAACCCAGTGTCTCGCGGTGAACACGCAGCAAGCGTGCAATTTTCTCTGGCTCACTGGCGTCACGCATCAGTTGCTCCAGCACAGCGCGGTTAGCGGAGGCATAGAAATCAGATTGCGCGACCACATTGTTAATAGCAATTGGGTTCCAGAACTGGGTCACTGGCATGGCAATACCGCGTTGTAGGGTCGAGTCTTTACCAAACATCGGCATCAGTTGTTCGAATGCCAGATGGATGTCGAGGTCGTTACCGCCCACACGGCAGCCTGAGTGTGCCAGCAATGACGCGCGACGATCGTCTTGGTTTCGCCAGCTTGGTCCCATTTCAATCAAGCTGCAGTCGGTCGTACCGCCGCCAATATCGACAACCAGCACGGTGCTGTCTTTTTCCAGCGTGCTTTCGTATTCAAGGCCAGCGGCGACCGGTTCGAACTGAAAAATAATGTCTTTGAAGCCCGCACGTTTTGCTGCACGGGTAAGAATAGATTCAGCCTGCTCGTTGGCTTTATCGCCACCGATACCCTGGAAATTAACAGGACGGCCGATAACGGTCTGCAAGATGTCCTGCTGAGTTTCAGCTTCGGCTTGCTGCTTGATGTTTGCCATCATGGCGCAGACCAGATCTTCAAAGAAGCTGATTTGCACATCACGCAGTCCGGTGGCGCCGAGGAAAGATTTGGGGGATTTAACGTAGTAAACCTCTTCCGGATCCTCGAGGTAAGTATCGAGTGCTGATCGGCCAAAACGGAGATCACCCGGCTCGACATCAATACCTTCTTCGCGGTTAAAACTGACCGCACGACGCAGGAGTTGCTCGCCAACCTGATCGGTGGGTTTGATGTTGAAGTGACGCCAAAGGTATTCACTCACTGCTTCACGGGTAGGCGCGCAGAGGGTGGAAGGAATAAATGGGCTATTGCCTTCAAGGGTTAACAGGCGCGGTGTGCCGTTTTCCATCATGGCAACAGAACAGTTTGCTGTTCCGTAGTCGAAGCCGATAAACATCGGAGATCTCCAGCGTCAAAAAAGCGGGCTAGTTTACGTCAATACATCACGATAGCAAGAGGGACAGATGGGTTTCTGCCTGAGCAATTCATAGCAAATGTTAGCGCTTGCTAATCAATTGATTACATGGATGTCGTGAAGCTTTATAAGTGAAGTTGCATAAACGATACATGATGTGATGAAGATCAAATTAGGCTTTAGACATATCACTTCAAATAAGTGGAAGTGTAATTCCTCGAATCAAAGGAGGACACCATGAAAAGCGCCAAAGAGTTCGCAGCATGGTTGATGGAGCGTTTCGAATCCCATTCGAATGTGTGGTTGACACGAAACGACATTACAGAGCTCACCAGCCGCCAGTCGGTGCGAAGTGAGTTCATTCATGATGTTCACTGTGAATTGATGAACTATGGCCGCGCCCTTATCGCTGATATCAAAAACAACCGGTATTACATGGTTTCCTTAAGCGATACCTATTGGAAAGATGTCGGTGACATCTATGCAGAGCAAACCAACAAAGCAGAGCAAGCTAACAAAACCCCAAATTCAGCCAACACAGTTGAACGCTTCCCCGATGATGCTCAAAACAGCAGGGTGAGGTCTTTGCGCAAATAACTGTCCGTTCTGTTCCACTGCCATTGTTTCTCTTTGATCTTCTATCTTGGGCCTGTGTAAGCAGGCCTCTTTTTTTAGTGACCGCTGAATATGAACCTCTTCAGGTCGTTTAGGTATCTAGGAATCTTGGTGAGATAGTGCGCTGAAATGAGACAAATTGAATAATTTTTAAAAAATTAATCTCTTTTTAAAACAGCTGGATAAGTTGGTTTTTTCTGCTGTGCTGTCAAAGATCAACAACATAGACAACGTACGGAAAAGCAGTCTGATTTGCTTTTCCCACGACTCTGCTAAATTAGAAATACGACGTCATTTTGTACTCACTGCCGCCTTCCATTTTGCAGTCATACGTCGTCAGGGTTAGCAAACAAGAACAGTGCATTCTCGATCTTCCCCGCCTTTATGGAACTGAAAAGGCTGACACCAAAAACGCGCGCCAGCAGTGGCTCTGGCGAACTCTGGAGTCAATAACCGGGCTCTTTTCATAAGAAAAACATGGAGTGACCTATGTTGCCAGCAACAGAGGTAAAAGCAGTCGTTTTTGAATTAGATGGTACCTTGGTGAACACGGCAGCAGATGTCCGCTATGCAGCGGAAGAAATGCTGGCTGATCTTAAACTCCCCAGCCTTAACGTTGAGCATGTGAGCGACTGGTTGGGCGATGGCACAGACAAGCTCATTCACCGTATTCTTTCGCGAAAAATAGATGGCTCAGTGCCAGATCCGGTTTTCCGGCTCGGCAGTGCGCTTTTCCTCAAAGCTTACCAAAGACGGAACCACGCCAGCGCCGCGCTCTATCCCGGTGTTGAAGCGTGCTTGCGTCAGCTGACTAGAAAAAAAGTGCCGATGGTGGTGGTCACCAATCAGGCAACGTCATTGGCTAATGACTTATTGACCCAACTGGGGATCAGAAACCACTTCACGTTGGTGCTGGGTAAAGATGCGTTGCAAGAGCCGAAACCCTCGCCTGATGGTCTGCTGGAAGCGGCATTACTCTTACACATCAACCCTGATCAACTAGTGATGGTGGGAGGCAGTGTTAACGATGTTAACGCGGCAAGGGCAGCAGGCTGCGGGGCGGTTTGTGTCAGCTATGGCTACAACTATGGCGTGGATATCCGCTATGCCGCGCCGGATGCTGTGCTGGATACCTTGGCAGATTTCCCAACCTACTTAGAGGACGAGCAGCCAAGGGCAAGAAAACCACGGGCACGACGAAAAACGTCAACCCAATCTGCACGAGAAAGGCGCTGAAAAGCGCCTTTCTTTTTGTGTGGTGACCTCACTATTGCGGCGACACTTCTTCAGTTTTCCTCGCCTGCTTTCTGGTCAAGAACATCAGGGTGAGCAGCACGGCAACCAGTAATCCGCTTCCCATCAACAAGGCATAGTCCTCAAGACGCAGGATGGAATAAAGCAGGATGTAGAGGCCAAGCAACATAGAGAACATCAGCAATCCAGCACGTCGACTTCCAGTCGCGCTGCCGACATATGCGGGGATGCTGAGTATGGGCATAATGGCTGCCGCAACATACGCCATCGTGAACCCCAAGTGTTCAGAAAGTGCCAGCAACACCAGATAGAACAGGGTCATTGCCGCGCCCACCATCACGTATTGCAGCATTGAAAGGCTGTGACCCTGACTGAGCTCGAACATCAGCAGCACTATAAACGTCAGCGCGACAAACAGCAGACCATATTTGAGGGAGCGTTCGACTTTTCCATAATGGGTCACAGGCTCAAAAAGCTGGGTGTGGGCTTGTGCTTCGACCAGATTTGCGCCGCGTGTTTCCTTAAAAATTTGCGGGTAGTTGCGGCTGAGATGACTGATTTCCCAGGTCGCTGAAAAGCCTGAATCTGAGATGTTTCTTTCTGTGGGTAACATGCCGCTGAAGCTTGGGTGTGGCCAATCTGTTGTGAGATTGAAGGTGGAAGTTTCGCCCAGAGGCAAAAAGCCGATCCCCTGCGATCCGCGCAGGCGGATTTTAAAATCCAGTGTGAAAGGAGCGGGGTTGTCAGCCAGAGCCACCGGGCGGTGAAAGCCGCGTCGAAGTGCCTCTGTGGTCACGCCAGTGCCAGACGTCAGGTTGGCTTGAGGTTCCAACCCTTCACCTGTCACTTCAAACAGATCAACGCCATCAATCGCTTTATTTGCTGAAAGGCCGAACACCAGACGCGCCGAATTAAAATAGATGTGTTCTACGTTGTTGATGGTAGGAAGCTCGAAATCGAACTTGGCCTGACCTTCAATCGTGCTTTGGTAAACAAGGGAGTGGTAAATGCCACGGTCGCGGAAATCGTGGTTGAGCTGGGCGTTGATATCGAGGGTTTTGGGGAGGATGATCAACTCATCCTGCATCACGGTTCGTCGCTCTTTTCGTTCACCGTCATCGTTGGTTTCTTCGGTGATCACTACATAGCTGTAGGGCAATGCTAACACTGGGCCTGCCAGTAATTGTTCGCTGCCCCAAGACTCGCCAATCTCATTGACCACGTCTCGATAAAGGCTTTCCCTTTCCCACGCCATATCCTGCACCAAGGTCAGTGGCGCGATTATCAATACACAAAGAATGGCAGCGAGGACGCCTTTGAGAAACAGCGAACTTTTGGCTTTGATAACGGGGCTTTCAATATTGCCTCCAAAGCGGCTTATTCCGCTTTTGATCAGCGCGAAAGCGCCAAAGCCGAATACGGCGAGAATAACGAGGATGACTATCCCTGCGAAGAATTCAATCATGATGCTTCCTTGGTAATGAGTGAGGTATCCATGGATTTAGTGAATGCCATTAAACCAAAGGAAGTCACTCACAGGAGGGCAGACTGATGATCATTTGTGGCGGAAAAAGGGCAATGTTTGGGAAGGGAGATTCAACGCATGACTTTCCGCCATGGGTGTTAAATACAAACTCTCTTTCTGTCTCAATGTTGGGTCGATTTAGAGGCGTCCATTTATCGTAAAGTGCAATAAGTTGCTTAGCCTGCCATGTGTAGGTGAAAGGAAGTCTTGGACGAAGCGGTAAGGACACGGATGTATGCAAAAGTACTCATTTTTCGCTCTCACCATGTTACTGGCAGGATGCGGTGGCGGAGGTGGTGGGGGAGATAATCCCACACCGAATCAGGTGAAAGATTCTTCGGATTTTCCCGCTGAACAGATAAGGGTCAACGTCAGTTTTAATGCGCTGGGCGACGGTACGGCAAAAGTGAATGCCTATGTCCATACATCGACGGGAGAAAGCTTTATTCCACTCGGCGCAGGAGACAGTGTTTTACTAACAGCAAACGATGAAACGCAAAGTCTAAAATTAACAAAAGATGAAATTATCGAGGGCTCTGGGTCGTTCGGTGGAGAATATTATTCGTTAGTGTCTCGGGATAATTATCCTGAATACACACTCACCTTTGTCCGTGAACAAGGCTCTTATTCAAATGCTTTCACTTTTAGTCAAAATGATATTCCGACGCCCTTTGTTTTACAGGAAACGCTTTCTAATGAAGTTATTGACTTGAGATGGTCTCCAGAGGCTGACCACTCATATACTTTGCTGGGTCCAACGTTTTTCTGTTATAGCGGAAATACGGTAGAGGTCAAAGGTGGTCATCCGTCTGAGGGAGATCTAAATGGCGTCTACAACAAGAGCCTGAGCGAGATTTTCAATCTAAATCAGAGCCAGTTAGTTGCTGGGAAAAGTGGATGCTACATCGAAGCAGAGGTGCTTGGTTTTAAGGTAAACCTCAATAATGCGTCTGAGAATATATTGGTTGATGTTTCCCAGCGGCGGAATATCCGTTTTGATCTGAACTAGCGCTAAACGGAAGGAGAGGCAACTAGCCTCTCCTCTCGTTTGCGATTATTCATCCCTCAACAGCGCTTTGGCAAGCAGGGAAACCGCTGCTGACAACAAAACGATATCTTTCAGCAGGAATTGTCCTGGCACCACGGAGATAGCAGGGAAACCACCCAAGCTTGCTTCAGCGATCGGCGCGGTGAACAAGAAGCTGGTGGTTACCGCGAATGTTACGGTCGCACCCACTGCACCCACAATGGCAATAGTGCGATTTAATGGCGCCAGCAGCAGAGCAACAGCTGTAGCGATTTCAACCGTACCAATCAGGTTAGAAGCACCTTGCAGGCTAAATACACTGTACAACCAGCTTGTAAGTGGGCTTGATGCAACAAGACCTTGAATCGCGCCCGCTTCATAGCCGGTAAACTTCATAGCACCAATCCATGCCAGCACGATAACGATAGAAAATCGCACTGCGTTGTCGGCAATATGATTGAGTGAATGAACCCAATCTGCGCGTTGGTTGTTGATTCGGCCGTGTACATTGTTAATCGTTGTCATGATGCTTCTCCTTAAACTTTTGTGTCGTCGTATTTGGTTGGATTAAACCGCGTTGGTTTGGCTTTCCAGAATTTTTTCGAATTGCCCGTTTCTGATGGCTCGTTGTAAGTCGTCATTGCCGCCGACATGCACGTCTCCGACAAAAACCTGTGGCACTGTGCGGCGTTGGCTGCGCGTTTTCATTTCGTCAAACAGCGCAGCATCATCACTGACTTCAATTTCCAGAAAATCGAGTCCTCTGAGTCTCAGTGCCTTTTTCGCTGCTCGGCAGTGTGGGCAATAGCTCTTGGTGTAAATTTCAATCTTCGGCATGATTCTGCTCCGTTGTGTTTGTGTATGGCTTTACTTTAGGTGTTGCGGTCGGGACTATCTATGCATAATAATCTTGATTAAATACATCGATCGTATAGTCGGGCTATCAATGGAAGTGATGAGCGATATTCTCCGCGCCATTCGGGTGGTAGGCAGTGTGTATTTCTGCAGTCAGGTAGAAGCACCGTGGACGAAAACCTTTCAGGATTTGGATTGCGCCAGCTTCCACATGATTCGTCGTGGTGCTTGCTGGGCGAACATTGATGGGCAGATTGAAAAGCTGGAAGCGGGGGATCTTATCTTCCTCGGCCCGGGCCAAAATCACGAACTGTCTAGCCTGTCTCCTGTTAACGGAAAGCCAGATTTGAATGACACCACCTTGCTGCTGTGCGGGTCTTTTAGTTTTTCGCGTGCGGCAACAACACCTTTGATGGATGTGTTCCCCCGCATGACAATTGTGCGTGACAAAGACTTTGCCAATCACCCTTGGCTGCGCAGCACTTTTGATCAGCTAAGCGCCGAATATATGTCGCAAGGGCCGGGTTCTGAACTTATCGTCAATAAGCTCACGGAGATCATTCTGGTTGAACTTATCCGCATTAACTTTGGGCGCGAGCAATCCAGCCCGTTTCTGGATGCGTTGAACGACAAGCGGATTTCCAGAGCGCTGCAGCTTCTTCACGATAACCCTGAGCTCAGCTGGACATTGGAATCCGTCGCCAGCCAAATCGGCATGTCCCGCGCAGCATTTGCCAACCGCTTTTCCTCGTTAGTCGGTCAACCTATGTTTGGCTATCTCACCAACCTACGTATGCAAAAAGCGCAGGAGTTACTGCGCGAATCTCTGTTGCCAATCTACGAGGTTGCCGAACAAGTGGGGTACGAATCGGAACGTGCTTTTACACTCACCTTTAAAAAGCATTCGGGAACCACGCCTAAGCGGTTTCGGGCCCAATAGCCCCCGGTTCAATAGTGCGCAGCTCAATTGTCACCATGACAATTTTTTCATTGAATTCAAAGAAGTGGAGCATTGTTCTCAGCCGTACATGCAAGAGAATGGTCGTAGATAAGAGGGTAAACCTTTGTAGAATGTCAGCGATAGGAATTAGGAGGCTCAAATGACGATGAAAGAATACGCAGAGAAAAGCGTGCTTTGCTGGTTGGCGACCGTTGACAAAGATTTAATGCCGAATGTTTCCCCCAAAGAGCTTTTTACCGCGCTTGATGATGACACGCTACTGATTGCCAACGTCGCTTCCCCCATCAGTGAAAAGAATATTCTGTCGAACAATAAGGTGTGTGTTTCCTTTGTGGAGATCTTTGAGCAACGAGGTTTCAAAGTGAAGGGAATCGCCCGGGTGATTGTACCTGAAAGCACAGAATGGACGGTCTATTTAGCAGCACTTCGTAAGCTGGCAGATGAACGCTACCCTATTAAAAATATCTTTGAAGTGAAGATAACATCCAGCGCCAGAATCCTTGCTCCAAGCTATTTCCTATTTTCAGAAACAACGCCAGAAAGTCAGATTGAGAGCGCGCTTAAAACCTATAAGGTTCGCCGCTAAAGCTCCGTCTTTTCGAACCGTCCCTGAATCGTTTCTTCAACGAAATACCGTCCTTCTGGGCTTAACGCCCATACTGATGGGTACACGCAACAATCGCGTCTATTCAGAGAAATATCAGGGAAAAAATCCGCAAGAGCCTGACATCTAAGGTCTTTCTGAAAGTGTGAACATAAAATCGGCACAAAGCGCTAGGAAATTAGGCATAAAGTGGTAAAAATAACAGCTTGATGATAGATGTCTTTCATTGTTGATCTTATTGCAAAAAGCCGCATAAAAAATATGTGTTATCAGTGAGTTAAATTTATGACAGGAAAGGCCTGATATGCTCACTGGCGTCACATATTGGCTCAAGTAATGTTAGAGTTCTGTCAATTTGGATGCGTGATGTGAACTTATCTGATAATTAACATATTCGTAATTTGCTAATTTATTGGATGCTTAAATGACGACCTACTCAAAAGACCAGACTGCGATAGAAAACCTCACCGAGGAACAATATCGCGTCACACAAGAAAACGGCACGGAGCGCCCGTTTACAGGGGAGTACAATCGCCATTTTGAATCAGGCATTTATGTAGATATTGTGTCTGGTGAGCCTTTATTTTCGTCCTCAGCAAAGTTTAGTTCTGGCTGTGGATGGCCTTCTTTCTCCAAACCCATCGTCAAAGATAACGTCACAGAACATTTCGATACCAGTCACGGAATGCGGCGTGTAGAAGTGCGTTCGAAGCATGGTGACAGCCATCTAGGCCATGTTTTTACGGACGGTCCTAAAGATAAGGGTGGCTTACGTTACTGCATTAATTCCGCTTCCCTGCGTTTCATTCCAAAATCAGAAATGGAAGCTGAAGGCTACGGAGATTACTTAGACCAAGTCGAGTAACACCCCCTCCTAAATCGGTGTGGATTATCCTGACTATCGTTGGTTTTTGCGGGTCTCTCGGTATAAAAGTTGTACATTGCAACTTACTATGACCGAGGAACACAACAATAAACTGACCTTGAGGCAGGGATGACCACACCGTTTTTATTTCAACTTTCTCTCTTTTCCGCAACCTTGCTTTGCGCCCTCGTTGCAGGTTTAGTACTCGGTTTTGCGGTAGTGGTGATGCCTGGGATCCGTCGACTGGAAGACAGAGAATTCCTGCGTACATTTAAGGTGATGGACGGTGTGATTCAAAACAACCAACCCTTGTTTATGTTCGTGTGGGTCGGTTCTATTTTGGCAGTTGTGGCGACTCTGGCTCTGGGAATAGGGAATACGTCGGGATTAAGCCAGCTATTGCTTTTGGCGGCCACACTCTTATATCTACTCGGTGTTCAACTACCAACAATCCGTTTCAACATACCTCTCAACAACCAGATTCAACGTCTAAATCTGGACACAATGGAAGCAAACGAATTACGCGACGCAAGGGAGACATTTGAACCCAGCTGGAACCGTTGGAATCAGTTCAGAACCGTTGTTTCTTGCATATCGGTTGGCTTGATGCTGGCCCTCATATTCAGGCTTTAAATAAGATCGGGATGGAAATACCGGTCTGCCACTCTCTACAGGGAAGGGTTCACCATGCTTTATTTCATCGGAATACTGATACTGATTGGGTTTGTCGCTTACCGAATGACCCCACCGGAAAAGCTGTTCGAACTTGGCATTTCTGCTGAGCGAAGAATATCGGGTTTGACCTTAAAGACATCGAATATCGAAGAAGGCGAAATTGCCTATCTGGAAGGTGGGTCGGGTACGCCACTTCTTTTGCTTCACGGCTTCGGTGCAGACAAAGACAACTGGGTGAGAATGGCGAAGCATCTCACTGGCAAGTACCGGGTGATTGCGCCGGACCTGCCAGGGTTTGGTGAAAGCTTCAAACAGCCTGACTTAAACTATGATGTGCCTGCTCAGGTGGCGCGCCTTAAAGCATTTGCAGAGTCTATTGGCGTGTCGAAGTTTCACATTGGCGGTAATTCTATGGGAGGTTACATTGCGGGAAATTACGCGGTGGAACACCCTGATCAAGTGTTAAGTTTGTGGCTTCTTAACCCGTTAGGCGTCGCAACCTCGCCAGACAGCGAGATGTTTGCCATGTTACGCCAGCAAGAACGCCCCGCTGTGTTGGTAGGCGATGCCGAACAATACAGAGAACTTTTGGCGTTTGCATTTCATAAGCCACCATTCATCCCTGGGGTGATGATCAAAGAACTCGCTAAGCGGGCAGAAGCCAGCTTTCCGCTGAATAGCCAAATCTTCCAACAGATCCACCACCTCAATGACGGGCAAGTCCATTTCACTGTGCCACTGGATACCGTGCTCGAAGGCTTCGAGCAACCAACACTGATTACCTGGGGCGACAAGGACCGAGTCCTGCATGTCGCTGGTGCAGACATCCTTGGCAAATTAGTCCCTCAGTCGGAAGTGCACGTGATGAAGGATATGGGGCATCTTCCGATGATTGAAGCGCCTTCCCAAACGGCGAAGCAATTCCTTCAATTTGACCAAGCGTAAAGCAAGGTAAAGCTAAGTAAAGCGCCTTCTTTTTCCTGAAAAAATCACGATACTTGCGCGTATTGTTGAGCATGAATAAGAAGGAATAACTCAATGAAAAAATTAGCGATTGCTGCCATGGTATTGTTTGGGTTGATGGGCACTGCCTATGCATTTGATGCGCATTGGACGCATGGCTGGGAAATGTCAGAACTCTCATTGTTTGGCTGTGGGCATGGTAGCCATCATTAATGCTAAAGACTTTGATAAAGGAGCCACATTGTGTGGCTCTTTCTGTTTGTGCTCTTTATGAATGATTAGTTTTCCCTCAGCAAAAAGAGGCATCTGTGATCTGACGTGAGGCTGATGGTCTTGAGGCTTTATTTTGAGACATCTTCGATCGTTATAGCGGTGTTAATCTCCCGAAAGATGGCTTGGAAATAAAAGCACTAAAAGGGACAAACAATGAAAAAACTCATCATGGCTTTGGCAGTGGCTGCTTTGGTATCAGGTTGTGCGAACAAAGACTTCGGCGAAGTGGTTAATGACGGCGTAAACGGTGCTATCGACGGTGTGCTTGGTTCAGTCGGTGTAGGGAACGGCACCGTGGTCAAAAATAGCGACGGTGGGTTCAGTGTTGAAAAAGAGGAGTTTTACATCACGGACAGCAGTCGAACTCGCAAAAACTACGGCTCAATAGGGATAGCTTCAACAAAGAAAAACCCAAATGGAAGAACGGAAGCTTTTATTGAAACTTGTGTTCACCCAAGAATTGGTTCTGTTGAATGCACAGCTTACCTTTACGAAGTGACACCTGAAGGTTGGCTTGTTGATGATGCGATTCCTGTTAGAACCGACAATAGGTCTAAAGGGCTTGCAGCAGGAAAGTACTACTTCAAAGTCCAGTCAGAAGGACTGGGAAATAAATACATTGCAACCGGTGAAGCAACGATAGTTCCTTTCGTAACAAACTACCTTTCCATAACTCTTGAATAAAGTACTCGTTTTTTGAAAGGCAGGTGTGAATACCTGCCTTTTGTGTTTGTGAATTCGGACGAATCTTCCCGAGACCATTCGACTATTACCTGAAGACCTAATGCTACTATTCCGTTGAAATGGATTCGGAGGAGATAGCTTTGTATCAACTGTTTTACTACCCACGCAACGCAAGTTGGGCACCTCATATGATGATGGTGGAAATGGGACTGCGACACGAGCTGATTTTGGTCGACAGGAAGTCCAACGCCCAGAAATCCGAAAGCTATCTGAAACTCAACCCCACGGGTCGTATTCCTGTGCTTGTTGATGACGAATTGGTCATTCATGAAAGCGCAGCCATAGGGCTACACCTTTGTGAAAATCACCCTGAGTCTGGCCTGATTCCCGACATGGGAAGCCATGAAAGACCGATCTTTTTCCAATGGCTGTTCTACCTGACTTCGTCGTTACAGTCAGAGTTGATGGTCTATTTCTACCCGCAACGCCACACAGAAAACCCCGATGAAGCGACAGCCATCAAACGAGCCCAAGAAGCCCGCGTGACAGACATGTTTGCTTTGATTGACCGTGAGCTTGAAGGCAAAAACTTTCTGGTGGGGAACCGAATCAGTATGTGTGACTTCTTCCTGTTCATGTTCGCTCATTGGGCCAGCGATTTTGATAAACCACCGTTGAGCTTTGAACATTTAGGTCGATATTTAAGGGATTTGGCGAAGCGGAACTCAGTGGTTGCAGCGAGTGAATTGGAAGGTACCAACTTGGACATCTATCGCTAAAGGAGTGGGGAAATGAAAATACACAGCCTGTTTAACGATAAGTCAGATCTTTACGAGAAAGCGAGGCCCGTCTATCCCGATGAGATTTATCGGTATCTGGTAAGTATCTCTCCATCGAATCTCAAAGCATGGGATTGCGCTTGTGGAAACGGCCAGGTGTCAGAAGGGCTGTCGCATTGTTTTGAAGGTGTGATAGCGACGGATGTCAGCGAACAGCAGATTGCGAATGCAAAGCCATTCGACAACGTCATTTACCGTGTTATGCCATCGGAAAGCACAGATTTCCCTGACGATAGTTTTGATTTGGTATGTGTGGCTCAGGCTCTCCATTGGTTCGATTTCCCCGTTTTCTGGCCGGAAGTTAAACGTGTATTGAAGCCTGATGGTGTATTCGCAGCGTGGGGATATACATGGCCAGTGTTGCCAGATGAAATAGAGAGAATTTTCCATGATCAAATTCTCGATGTGATTGCGCCTTACTGGGCGACCCAAAATTCACTTTTGACCGGTCACTACAAGGATGTCGAGTTTCCTTTTGAAAGACTGAGTTCACCAAAATTTGAGATGAAGGTTGAATGGAACCTCGATCAATTCTTCGAATTTATTAAGACGTTCTCTGCCACCCGACGGTGCACTGAGGAACATGGCGAGGCATTTCTTGATGCTGCTTACGAGCAGATTGAAACTCATTGGTCTGCCGATGAAAAGCCGAGGGTCATTCCGCTTGAATTCGTTTTTTATGTCGGCCGGAATACCGAGTAAAATGAAAACCCGCCAGTAAGGCGGGTTTTACTATTCACCTACAGCGCACGAATTTGGGTTATTTCATCCGGCCCAATGCCAAGTAATTCCAAAAATTTCTGGTGTTCATCACCCATTTCTATCCTGCTATTCCGCCAACACCTCGACGACGTGATCAATAAACAAACGGGTAATCTGAGGGAGATGCTTGTGGGATTGATAAACAATGTGCATGGCGCCTGCATCAATAATCTGATCGTCCAGCACTTGGACGAGGCTTCCCTGAGCGAAGTGGAATCTCGCCAACGCTTCAGGAAGTTTTGCGATCCCCAATCCAGCGATCGCCGCTTTAATTTTCAAGTGGATGCTGTCAGCAAAAAAGCGTCCACTAACGGGAACATCAACGACCTTTTCCCCGTTATTAAATTGCCAAACTTGGGGCTTGTCAGTGTGCCTATCAAGAATACAGCAATGATGAGCCAGATCTTCCGGAGATTCGGGATAACCATACTGTTTTAAATAGGTCTCGCTTGCACAAAAGACATTCATTTTACTCATAAGCCTTCTTGCCACGAGTGAAGAATTGGCAAGAAACCCTGAACGAAACGCAATGTCGATATTGTTTTCTATCAGATCGATCAGGCTGTCGCTAATAACGACTTCGACATTAATTTTGGGGTGCTTTTCCATGAATGAAATGATGACGGGTTGCAAATAACAGTCTGCAAAATCGATAGGGGTGGTGATCCTGAGTAGGCCCTGCGGTTCCTGCTGCATGTGCAGTAATGACTGATTGGCATCTTCAATTCCAGCCAAAAATGTTTGGCATTGTTGAAAGTAGATGTCACCTGAATACGTGAGCGAAAGCTTCCGTGTACTTCGATTGATCAGCCGGGTATTTAACGCATCCTCTAATTGCTGAACCTTCCTGCTGACGGTGGTTGATGGCATTCCCAGGCGTTTTGCCGCCCCAGTAAAGCTACCACTTTCAACGACATAGACAAAGACCTTTATCTGATTGAGATCGATCATCGATTGCGCTCATTAATGGGATAAATAAAACCAATAATACCATCTAATAAAGTAATGGAGCCGTGGATAAGATGAGACAAAAGGTGAAGAACAAGGATTGAACATGATAAATGCAGTAATGACCGGGCGTCGGCATGGCCCGATTCACGGTTTTATCGACAGCAGCAACATGGGGGCACTGAACCCGTTCTGCCTGTTTGACCACTTCTCGTTGCAATCGGACAGAAAGCAGGCTGGTTTTGATTTTCACGGTCACTCGGGAATAGGTGTCATTACCTACATTACCGGCGCAGACCTCAAGCACGAAGACTCAACCGGCGAAACCCGGATGCTTGAGAAAGGTTCAGCCCAGCTTTTAATTGCGGGTGGCGGTGCCATTCACAAAGAAACCCTGTTGTCAGAAAACGGTAGTTTTGAAGGCTTTCAGTTGTGGACGATTTTGCCTACTGACAGGGAAATGGAAGCCCCAAGCTACCAGTTTGCAAACAATTCAAACGTACCTGTTGTTAGGAGTGGCTCCACGGCAACCAAGGTAATCGTCGGTGAATATCAGGACGTGAAAAGCCCTTTGCAGCACATCATCGACCTCTCCTACTTTCATGTCTCGATGGACGGCGAAGGCAGCGAATGGACACATCGATTTAGTGGCAAAGAAAAGAGCCGGTTTATCTACGTCATAAAAGGGCGAGTGGGCGCAGGTGAAAGGTCGGTTGGCACCCGGCAATTGATCAAGCTCGACATAGAGCTAAATGACATGGTGCTGTCAGCGATGGAGGCGGATACCGAGTTTCTGGTGTTTTCCGGAGAACAGCTGGCTCAGAACATGGTGTCGACAGGACCATCTGTTCACTCTAATTCAGATAACGCACGTCAAGGGACACAACGTATTCAACAACTACTACAACAACGAAGAGAGGAAGTGAAATGAGTCATAAATGGTTTTCAATTGAAGATTCTGCAGTGCTGCTGATCGATCACCAAGTCGGCACGATGGGATGGGTTCACTCAGCAGATTTGGACCAGATTAAGCGGAATACGATCGCATTGGCTAGAGCTGCTAAAGAGACGGGTATGCCGTTGGTTTTAACGTCCAGTCAGGAGCAAAATGCTCAGGGATTACTGTTTGAAGAGCTTCAAAAAACGGTTCCGGAAGAGTATGAGAACCGCATCCAACGCGAAGGTATTGTGGATGCGATGCAGGATCCGAATTTTGCTGAAGCCGTCAAAGCCACCGGCAAAGAGAACCTGATTATTTCTGGAATCACCACGGATGTATGTGTGATTTATCCTGCCATTACTGCTTTGTCGCTGGGCTATAACGTACAAGTCGTGGTCGACGGTTGTGGCTCTCCAACCAAAACTGCCGATGAAACTGCGTTGAGAAGAATGGAATCTCACGGCGTCACCCTGACCTCAACCAATCAGGTCATCGCTGAACTGGCACAAGACTGGAGCAGTGAAAACGGACAGAAACTGGTGGGTATCTTGTTTGAAGAAATCCTTTCCAAGCAATAATGCGCCCCATGAATCAAAGGCCTCACAAGAGGCCTTTTTCATTCTGAGCGGGGAAAATATTTGGGGTGCTTAACCTGCCACCCACTCCACCAAATCTTTCTCTATTTGGCGGTTTACCTGAAACGGCAGACCAAGCAGCCTTGACGGCTTATTGGTATCTGCCTCGATATGCAGTTCCTGACCGTCAGTAAAGGAAAGACGAAAACCCATGAACACACTGGTGAACATGCCATTCCCTTCAAAGTCTTCATGAATTTCCCGGCAGCTTTTTACTCGGCGATTGGTTTTTCCGTCGTTAAAGTAAAGAGCAATGCCTTGGTCGAAAGCGTTGTTTTTCAGCAAGGGATGGATATGTCCGGCTGAATCAATGTTAAAAATAATCACTTTTCCGTGGTCTCATATTTATGGAATCTATAGCGCGGCGTGATTTCTATCACGTTTTCACATGGGTTGTGGTCGGATGTGTGTGATTTAGAGGATGGTAACATGTTTAAAAGTAAGGCATTTCGGTTGCATCTTGAGCCGAAGTGCCTGTTTGGGAATCAATATAAGTTCAATAAGTGAATGGTTTGGTCTTGCGCTTCGTGGTGGGCGAACTTAATCAGTGCCATAGAGGGCGGGCCTTGCGGTGCAGGGTTGTTTGAAAAACCAAATCCTTCAGAAGGGATCCCATTCGTACCGAACGACAGCGTGTTGTTACCATCTACATCCTGATATGCCATGATGCCGTAAAAGCCTGATGGCAGTGCTTCCAATGTGATGCCCTCGCGGGCTTCGTCTGATGTGTAATGGTTGGCATGGGCAGTTGGCGCGCCTCCCATCAGGTTGTCTGTTTCGTTGTAAACCAACACAACCACCCCCGCTTCCTCCACGCGAATATCCGTGATTTTAATCGTCAGCGGGTAGGATTCACCCTGTGCGAATGTCGGCACTTCTTTGGGCTGCTTGCTAATTAAACTGGCACTCAATACCAAAACAAAAACAGACGCCAGAGCCGTAACCGGTATCAAGGTCTTGCCAGCCTGCTTACGGCACTCCTGAAGCCAGGATGCGATCCACAATGTCGCGGTCAGAAGCAGCACCAACAGGGTGTAATAACCACTGAGAACGGTTTCGCTCAGGAAAGGTGCGGCAAAGTAAATCAGTACAGCGTGCCAAGTGAAAACCTGAAGTGAGTTTTTACCAATGTAGCTCAATGGGCGGAAAACCAGCGCTGAAGGCCATTTACGGATAATTGTCGCGACAAGGTATACCCAAACCATCAGGTTCAGCATGCGCAGCCAACCCAGCTCTGGCTTATCAGCAAAGGAATACAACACGCCCTGATGGATACCCATGGAAAGAAACGCGCCGTGGTGAGCAGCAAATAGCAACGCAGCGATAGCCAAACAGACCGTGGCAATGGCAGGGTGATACCAACGCAGCTTGCCTTTGGCATTGGAAAAGCCAATTGCCGCGCCACCAATAAACAGCAATTGCCACGCAAACGGGTCGAAGTAGCCGACCTGAACATTTGTCTCAAACAGTGAGGAAAGGAGGCTGGCGTTAATCTGTGTGCTGATTGCCCAAACCCCGACACTGATTGCCAGCACCAGCCACATCAACCCCCGGCGGAACGCGTACAGCGCGATGGGCAAAATCAGCATGAAAATGACGTACAGAGGCAGTATCTCAAGGTAATCAGGTTTGTTGATCAGCAGAGCACTCAGCACAATGGTTGCCAGTGGCGCTTCCCCGAGGTTGTTAAAGCTGTTACCAAGGGATTGCGCGACAGTGGGCAACGCAAAAGCGCAATAAGAGAACCACACCATCACCAGAAGCAGGCTGACCATATGGTATTTGTAGATGGTAAAAGCGCGTCGCAGGACTTTCCCTGTGGCCTCCCTGTCTGAAAGTTCAGCGCGGCTATAAACCGCACCTGCTAGCAGGCCGGAAATCGTCACAAAGCCTTCTGCCGCACCAAACTGACCAAGGGGTTGAAGGGTAAAGTATTGGAGCAGGCTTCTACCGCCACTGAGCCATATCAGATGGTTAATCGTCATTAAAACCAGCAGCAAACCGCGCAGGCTATCGAGCGCAGGTATTCTTTTCATAACTCGTCTCCCTGTGATTTATTGCAACTTATTGTGTCGCAAGCAAAAAGAGAGCATCTGACAAAAATTGCGGTATTGAATTTAGAAAGGGTTTTGTCAGAAGGATTGATAGACGAGTCGAAAAAAAGAGCCTCCATTGAGGCTCAATTGCATATCAGTGTGTGACGGTTATTTCTGCACTTTTTGTTCGATGATGTTGAGCCAGAATTGGAAGAGCCTTGCCCCCACGCCTTTGAGCTAAATTGGTTTTGGACAAAAATGGCTTAGAGTCGGAACTCTAAGCCATACAGATCAGATAAACTGGGGTAGGGGAAAATCTAAGTTACTACAGCCTACGAGTTCGGTGGCCATTCACCTATAGAATCAACTACGTTCAATTTGCATCTTCTCAACAAATTGAATGAAATTATCTTTTGCAAAGCTCTCTAACTGCTTATTCCAAATTAGGCCGACATCCCATGAGCTACTTTCCCCGGGCAGTTCCCAAAAAACGACGTGCTCATTCGCAATATGCTTTACACTTGCTGGAACAATAGTGAAGCCCAAATTTGCTGATACTAGTGCCAACAATGTTTGAATATCATCGGCCTCCTGAACTACATTAAGTTTTTTCTCATGCTCCTCTAATAGCATGTTAATTTGTTGGCTTAGCCCCTTACCTCGCTCAGGGTTAAGCTGTAAATAATCGATTGAATCTAACGAAGACCATAATTTGTTTTTGTCTATGATTTGGCTTCTATGTATCGCAAGCACTAATTGATCTGTACAGAGCTTCACGCCCGTCAGCGGAGCTACAGCTGGTAGTCGACTAAAGCTAAGATGAAGATCCCCCAGAAGTAGGAACTCTGACTGCTTTTGAGATGGTATATCGTTAAGTGTAATGTGGATCTCTGGGTAGTGTTTTTTAAACTTAGCTATGTAATCTGGTGCAAGGTGGTAGGAAGATATACCAAAACCTATATTAAGAGTTCCTGCAATTCCCTTGGCGACTCGTTGAGTTAGAGATTTATAAGATTCAAAACTCGATACAATTCGTTGCGCTTCAGGTAAAAGAGCTACGCCTGCCGCAGTAAGACTGGCTCCTTGTCTTCCTCTCTCAAATAAAACTACTCCACAAAAAGCTTCAAGGCGCTGAATCTTCTTAGTTAAAGCTGACTGAGTGATGTGTAAGTGCTCTGAAGCTACTCGATAGTTACCATCTAACGCTAACTGGCAGAATGCGCATAAATCGATAAAATCCATTCCATAAGCTCATTAAATATAGGAATTTTATTCATTATACGGAATCAAACGACCTTTTTAAAATGGTTGATATTCACCAAGTAAAGGGAACAATTATGAAAGATATCCGTGTTGCGACTGTCCAATTTAACCACCATGCGAACGATAAAAACTACAACTTATCGGTCATTCAAAGTTACGTAGAAAAGGCGGCTAAACAAGGGGTAAAAATCATCGCATTCCCTGAAATGTGTGTGACTGGTTATTGGCATGTTTCGAAACTTAAAAAATCAGAGATCAATGATTTGTCCGAGTTCATCCCACAAGGGGAAACATCTCAACGCTTGCTAAAAATGTCTGAACAATACCAACTCAGCATAGGAGCAGGTTTAATTGAAAAGGACAAGGACGGAAATTTCTATAATTCTTACATAATGGCCATGCCTGATGGCCAGATAGCCAAACACAGAAAGCTGCATACGTTTGTCAGCGAACACATGAGAAGTGGTAATGAATACACTGTATTTGATACGCCACATGGATGCCGCGTAGGGATCCTGATTTGCTGGGATAATAATTTAGTCGAGAATGTTCGAATAACAGCATTAAAAGGGGCTGATATCCTAGTCGCGCCTCATCAAACAGGCGGCACGAACTCTCGCAGCCCCAATGCGATGGGGTTGATTGATCCCGAGCTTTGGCATAATCGTAAACAGAATCCAGATTCGATTCGTTCTGAAATGCAAGGTTCTAAAGGAAGAAAATGGTTAATGCGTTGGCTACCCGCGCGTGCCCATGATAATGGCATGTTCCTGATCTTTAGTAACGGTGTTGGGGTTGATATGGATGAAGTTAGAACGGGGAATGCGATGGTGCTCAATCCCTACGGCGAAATTATCGCTGAAACTGACTGCGTCGATAATGATATGGTTATTGCTGATCTCAATGCGAAAGATCTAAATATGTGTACAGGCAGACGCTGGATAAGAGGTCGTAGACCTAATTTATACGCTCCCTTAACGATGGAAGGGAATGAATTGACGCCTTATCAGGCAAGATTCTCGACACTAAAATAGATGACGTAACTTATTGAGTGGTCGCCAACGAATAATACGTTGGCGACCATTAATATATTGTTTCATAAAGAGCCCCTAACAAACTTTGGGGCACAATCCAGCCGAAACACACCGCCAATTGGGTTGCGAATTTCAATAAAAAAAAGAGCCTCAATTGAGGCTCTTTTGCATGTCAGTGTGTGACGATCACTTCTGAACTCTTGGCTCGATAATATTGAACCAAAATTAGAAGTTATCCAGCATTCCCACGATGTCGGTTAGTGCTTTACCGTTACCGTCTATTTTCGCGTTGCCCTGCTCAACAAGTTTGGTGATAGATGTCTTGCCCATCAGCACTTTGTTAATCCGAGGTTAGACGGTGAAATGGCTGACCATTTTATCGAGAGATTCGGCGGTTTCTTTCAGCTGTTGGCTACTGCTTTGTGATTGGCTTGCCGCGCTGGATAGTTCGGTCACCACCTGGCTGATCTCCACTAGATCTTGACTGACTTGCTCTGACACCATGCTTTGCTGCATTGCGATACTGGCGACTTCAGTATTCAGCATCGAAATGTTGTCCACTTCATCTGTCATCTGGGTGAGCTGCGCAGCAGCATCGTTTGCCAGTTCGACGCAGGCCTGTGCACTCTGGCTACCTGCATCCATCACTTCAACCGCGCTTTCCGCATCAACCTGCAACTGGTTAATCAAATCGTAGATTTGTTGGGTAGAAGACTGGGTGCGTAGCGACAGAGAACGCACTTCGTCAGCCACCACGGCAAAACCGCGGCCATATTCGCCGGCGCGGGCGGCTTCAATCGCTGCGTTCAGTGCCAGCAGGTTGGTTTGGTCTGCAATGCCTTTGATGACATCAATAATGCCATGCACGTTCTGGCTGTTTTCGCCAAGGCGGGTAATGACGTTAGACGCTTCCGACACTTCGCTTTCCAGCTTTTCGATAGCCTGTTGTACTTCGTTAAGCATTTGCTGACCGCGAGCGGCTGCGTTCTGGGTCGATGTTGCGGCGTTCGCGGCGCTCTCTGCGTGTTGGGCCACGGTTTGTGCGGTGGTGCTCATCTCGGTCGCTGCTGTCGCCACTTGATTCACCATCTGCATTTGGCGACTGACACCTTCCAGCGTTTGCTGGGAAACCGCAGAAGACTGAACAGCGTTGTCAGACACCGTATGGCTGGTTGCGGTCACTTGCTTGATCACCGCCTGAGTCTGGTCAAGGAAGGTGTTACAAGCACGCGCTAGCTCTCCGGTTTCATCCGGCGCGTCTGCTTCACTGCTCAGACGGCGTGTGAAGTCACCATCAGCCACCTGAAGCATAAACTCAGACGTGCTGCGGATAGGCGCAGCGATTCGGCCTGCAATCACCCAAATCAGGGCAATATTTGCCAGCAACACCACCACACCCATCAGCAGGGAAATCAGGGTTTGTTCGCGCTGATCTTCCTGTGCTTGTTGCTGGAGTGCGATAACGTTTTTTAGCACCAAGGCTTTGTCGAGTGTCACTACCAGTGTCCACGGTGCGATATCGGCATTGGCCTTCACCGGAATCATCGCCGTGATGCGTTGATCATCGGCACTGGTAAAGCTTTGATAGCCGTCTCGGCCCAGACGGTTAGCCCAAAGATTTGCATCGCCACCTAATGATTTGACTGAGTCACCCAGCGAACGGTCTTCACTGTCTGCGGCAATTGTGCCGCGATCCGTCACCAGCATGACGTGGCTTTGGCCTTGATAGAGACGTTGGCTGAGCGATTCCGCGACGTGTGAAAGGGCAGCCAATGAAATATCCAGACCCGTGATACCCGCAAATTGACCATCTACCATGACCGGAGAGACCACAGAAGTCAGCAGCACATTCTGGCCATTAACCGGGTACACGTAAGGGTCGAGCAGGCAGTTTCGGCGACTGTCGCGGGAGCAAAGATAGTATTCACCGACACGTGCGCCGCCATCCGTGCGGGTTTCATCCGCATAGCCTGCCAGCGGTTCCAGTTGGAAACGGCCAGCTGCATCGCGGTTCCAATAAGGAATAAAACGCCCGCTGCGGTCATGTCCAGTTTGGCTGGCGTAAAGGCTATCCATACCATCAAGGGCATTCGGCTCCCATGCGGTGAACACACCGAGAGCATTTAGGTTGCTCTCCAGTAACCCTTTCAGTTGGTGGTTCAAGCTGGCGCGTAAGGTATCGCGGGTATCCTGATCGCTGGCTTTCTGTTGGCGGGAGAAATTTTCTGCCATCAGGGAAGTTTGAATGAAGCTGTCCGATAGCTCGCCGGCGATCATCTCAGCGGCAGAGCTTAATTCAGCCTGCAGACCATTGTTGAACATCTCCAACAGTAAGGTTTGGTTACGTTGGTTTGAATGGGTTTGTAACTGGGTGGAAGAATAGAGCGAAAATGCCGTCATCACGCTGATCGCGGCAAGGGTGGCAATACCAGTAAACGTACTGATTTTTAGCTTAATCGACTTCATAAAAATGTGTCTTTAGATCCGAAAGAGGAAGGAACTAAATAAACCCAACATCGGAAAATAGTATTCATTTCGTCCGTTGAGCATAAAAGGCGCGCAATATTCGATGAAGTCTTGATAAATGTCTATATCTTCGGCATGAAATAAATTGATTATTTAACAGTGATTGCTTCATTGGTGCGACAAGGTGAATTATTTCCGTTTTTTATAAATCTTTAATTTAATTTTTTCATCGAAGTGCCCGAAAAGCTTTGTTTTTGAACGGTGTGTTTTCTCATTTAACGGCCAGTCCAATGAATAACACACTAGGCATCTCGACCCAGAAACCCCACAAGCTTATGTTTTCTGAACACCTCAACAGACCCTAGAGCCAGGTATCAGGATGAACATGTCAAAGTTATCAATTCAGGGGGCTTTTGCCATTTCACTGCTGACTGCCACGCTTTCTTTCTACGCGCAGGCAGACACGGATCTGGATAAAAATCTGCAAGCCATAGAAGCGTTCAGCCAGCGCACTGAGTCCTTGTTGGAAGCCTCCCAAAACAATGGTGTTGCTTACTCAGATCTGGTTGAGGGGATTGGTGATGTGCTGGAGCGAACCCAAAGTGCCAAGGCCGCGGTATCCAGCATCGATCTCAGCAAGCTGTCGGTGATTGCGAACGACAATGCCGCTTTAGGGGATAAATACATTGCCGAATACCGCGATTTCCTCGGTGAGCTCGATAAAAACTCGGCCTGCTATACGCCGAATATGGTCGACGAGTACCAAACCGAAGTCAGCAAGCTTCGTGACTTTGCCGATTCAGTGACGGATTACGCGTCAGTCAGCGATGAAGGTGAAGCCTATGAAGCCATGATGGCGATATCCGCCAATAGCGTGTTAGTCGCTGCGGTGCCTTCTCTATTCGCCATACAAAACATGTGCATCGCGCAGGATGCCGCTCCTGTGATTGAGCAGTTTGGCGAAGTGGAAGGTGCCATCGTCAATGCGCTGATTGGTCAAGCGATCTTGAATGAAGAAGGGGAATTTGATTTGCCGTCAGAGATGCTCAATGGAGGCGAGGATGATGCATTCTTTGAAGAGGATGACGGCTATGACGAAGACGACTCATCCCCGTTGATATCAGAGCTCACCTTCTTAGAGCCAAAGATAGCGGAGTGCATGAAACAATCTGCGGATGCGAGTGGGGTTGAACGTGTGAATGGCATAACGATGTTTATCTGTGATTTGCCCAAAAACGCAAAGGTTCGCCTAGACGATCTGGCTCAGTTTCCTTATCTGGATATGGTGATACTCAGTGGCGGTGATATTGAATCTCTGGCACCACTGACAAACGCCACCTACCTGTCCCAAATCACGGTGGAAGACAGCACTATTCAATCTTTTGGTGATTTGTCCGATATGACGGCCTCGGTGGTGTTTTCCTATGTAACAGCCAGCAACTGGGGCTCGCTTGCTCAATCCGGCCTTGATTACATCACCATTGAACAACCGCACGACTGCAGCGAGCTGTCTCCGCTACTTGGCTCCGGCGCTGTCACTGTCGAATATGTGGATGATGAGCAGGATACGGTAAGTGATGAAGCGTTAGAAACTGCCAACTTGCTTGTGGTGACGGATTGTCGTCAAGACAGTGTGTTTTAAAAGGGAATGGGCGAGGGTTGCGTGTCTTTAACCCATCCTCCAATTTTCCACTGATGATACAGCCTGTTCGCCGCAGTTAGGCACATACTTGGTAAACAAAGCTATAGATATCGAGTGGACGGTGATCTCTAACAGGGGCGTCAACGGATGCTATAAGTCCTCACTTCTTCGCCAAAACACGTTTCATTGAACGGATTTACGCGGTTTAGGCAGTGTAATAAGTGCCAGACATCACGGTGATATCTTCAGTCTCTCAATCCGGTTTGCAAAGCAAATAGGAGGGTAAAATGAAGATCCCAAGCCAACTAATAGCATCAATCGGTGCTAGCGCATTCTTGCTGATACTTTCAATCACTAGCGTCCATGCGACGCACGACAGCTCAGGAAAACGGCACTCCGACTTACAAGCGTTTGCCTCGTGGGCAGATTTGGTTGACCGATGGAAAAACCTGGATGGTCAGCTCATTGATTTTAAAGTCATCAAGTTCACCTCGGATGGTGAATATCGGTATATAGGTGCTTGGAAACTCGGAGACGGCAAAGGGGGCGCTCTTTTCCGATACCCGAGTTGGGCGGAGTTCGTTGATCAATGGAATGAGCTTGATAACCAACGCTTGATTGATATTGATATCTCCAAGGTCGGAAATACCACTTGGTATACCGGTAGCTGGCAGTTGGGTGCGCCGAGCGGGGCGCTTTATTCCTTTGGTAGCTGGCAGTCATTCGTTAATAAATGGAATGCACTGAGTCATCAAAAGCTCATTGATTTGGAAGTCAGCAGTGTGGATGGCAACACGACATTTGTTGGTGTTTGGCAAGGTGACGCGACCAGTGGTGCGCTGTATCGTTTCGGTAATTGGCGCTCATTGACCGACAAATGGAAGGCGCTAAACCGCGAAGGCCAACGCTTAATCGATGTTGAAGCCTATCAAGCGGGAAATAGCCTCTATTACACCGGAGTGTGGGAAAAAGGTTCAGGGAATGCCCTGTACCAATTTTCTAGCTGGCCGTCGCTGATGAACAAATGGCTTGAACTTGATCGCGAAGGTTATTACCTCGTCGATATCGAAGCTGAGCGATTTGGTGATCGAGAAATCTATCTTGGTGTATGGCACAGGTAGTCGGTGAGTAACGGAAAGACAGTCGCTAAGCGGGCAGCCTAATTGAGTTGTCTTAGCTCGTGTCAGGTGTTTGCTCTAGAGTGTTTCTGCTCAAAACGCTCCAGAACCAAGAGCCAAACAGCCTGCGCTCTGGGCGATTTTAAAACCGAAAAAGACACGACTCCCGATTAAAGGAGGGAAACCAGGCTTTTCAATATCAACAAGTACACCGCTTAAGCACTTCGAATCAATAGCACAGAAGGATAGCAACAAAGGCCAATTAAGAGGTTAATAATTCCCCATTAACTCGCTGAATAAATTGGCGAAAATAAATCATACAAAGAAATGCCTATCTATTCCTCAAACAACCTGTATAGTGTCGCGAGCTCTCGAGTTAGAGCTATGAATGAAACATTTAGTCCAAGTATTTTCTCAGTTTCCATTCGATTCATTTCGTCTTCAGTAAATTCATCTTCTTAATCGTCCATTTAGTAGCTTTCCTCTACGAGCCTGATTTCCGTCGTTCAAAGTGACAATCCCTCACTAGAACCTTCAAGCTTCATGGGTTTCAAAAAAGGAACTAGCAATGAGAAAGAAAAGAGCAAACCTTCAGAAACAAGCATGGAAAAATGGCAATGAAGCCAGATTTGAGCAGATGGTAAGCGAATACCACAAAGAAAAAGCCGTACTGGAAGCCATGACTGCGGGCTCTGAAGAATATGACCAGCAAAAGAAATTGTGTGAAAAACTGTTTGCTAACGCAGAGCGTTTTTTCAAGCAACACCAGTAATCTGAGACTCAGCAGCTGATGCAGGCATCTTCAACTGTCTGATCGCGTCGGTGATAAGCCCGGCAGGATTCGGGCTTCAACCTTTTATCTACATCATGTCCCCACAGAGATAATCACCCCGCTCCCTGCTGGGACACCGTTTTCAGCATTCCTTTTTATAGTTCCGCCCGATACTTTGGTTTCACCTCCGCTGGGGGGTGAATTTCATCCAGTGCTTGAGGCAGGCCATGATCATTGATCATCTGGGCATGGAAGCGGCGAAGTCTGCGTGGTTCGGTTACGCCGCAGGAGTGGGCAATCACACCGACTTCATACATCATGCTCTTGGCATAGTGGGCAACACGCTCGGCTTTGTCGGTGACCACTAACCCTTTTTGTAGTTTAGGGTCATGAGTGGTGATGCCGGTTGGGCAGGTGTTTTTATTGCACTGAAGTGCTTGAATACAGCCTAACGAGAACATGAAGCCCCGGGCGGAAACCACGAAATCTGCACCGATACACATAGCCCACGCCACTTCTGCTGGGTTGACCAGTTTGCCTGAAACAATCACTTTCACCCTTTGTTTCAAGCCATAACTTTCCAATACATCAACCAACATCGGCAGGCTGCGTTTGATAGGCAAACCCATAAAGTCCATCAGCGATTGAGGTGCTGCACCAGTGCCGCCATCTGCTGAGTCGAGCGTGATGAAATCAGGCGCGGATTCTATGCCACGGGCATGAATGGCCTCCATTAGGTTATCGAGCCAACCGTAAGCACCCAGCACCATTTTGAAACCCACAGGTTTACCTGTGACTTCTCGGATTCTGGCGATCATGTCCAACAGGTCGTCAATGCTTTGAATGTCCGTGTGTCCATTTGGGCTGATGGAGTCCTTCCCTTCGGGAATACCGCGAATAGCCGCGATTTCTACGTTCACTTTGTTGCCCGGCAGAATACCGCCTTTACCTGGCTTCGCGCCCTGACTCATTTTGATTTCAAACATCCGCACTTGTTCATGGGCGGCGATTTGTTTGAGCTTTTCATGGCTCAGATTGCCGTTTTCGTCCCGCACACCGTATTTGGCGGTACCAATCTGGAATACGATATCTGCGCCCCCTTCAAGGTGGTAAGGGGAAAGGCCACCTTCGCCGGTATTCATCCACACTCCCGCTTTCTTTGCACCCTTAGAAAGCGACAGCACGGCAGGCACACTCAAAGCGCCAAAGCTCATGCCGGAGATATTGAAAAAACTTGATGTGGTAAACGGCGTTCTTGCTACCCCTTCTCCAATGGTGACAGCGCTGGCTGGCACGGCATCCTCAGAAAGCGTTGGGAAAGGGCAGTTGAGAAAAATGATATCGCCAGGCTGGTTGAGTGCCCGTGTTGAACCGAACGCAATGGTACTGTCGACATTTTTCGCCGCGCGGTAGACCCAGCTTCGTTGGGCGCGGTTGAAAGGAAGTTCGTCGCGATCTTGCGCGAAGAAGTATTGGCGGAAAAACTCGCCCATGTGTTCAAACCAATAGCGGAAACGGCCGATCACCGGATAGTTGCGGCGAATGGCTTGTTTGGTTTGGGTGATGTCCCGAATGTAGATATAGATGAGTGCAAGGACACCGCACCCGATCAGAAAGACGAATAGCGCTGCGCTGATTTCAAGCACGCGGGATGCCCAGCTGGTAACAACTTCCATTTTGTATCCTTATTCATTTACCCAATTTGATGGGATTTATTGCTCTCGATTCGATAGACCGGATAGGTAAGCTTACGCTTTCCACTACTTTCATGAGGCTCGTTAAGAGGCTTGGAAGAATCGTTTTCATTCCCGACACTTGCATTTAAAGTGAGTGTTTGGACTAAACATCCAATTATCTGAGTGACGAGACAGTTATATTCAACGAAGTGCGCTATACCCTATGAAGCTAGCAACAATGGAAGTTATAAATAGAGGGAGGGAAAAGATGTACAGAAAGGTGCTGACATTCTGGTTTGAGGAACTCACGTTAAAGCAGTGCTTTGCCAAGAGTGACGAGTTGGATCGCACCATTGAGGCGCGTTTTGGAGAGGTATTAGAGCAGGCGTCGATCTGTGAGTGTTTTGACTGGCGGGAAGAGCCGGAAGGTCGGTTGGCAGAAATCATCGTGCTCGATCAGTTTTCGCGTAATATTCATCGCGATACGCCGCGTTCTTTTGCTCAGGACCCTCTTGCTTTAGCTTTGGCGCAGGAAGCGGTTTCTTTAGGTATTGACCGGGAACTTCCGCCTGTTCAACGGAGCTTTTTGTATATGCCATACATGCACAGCGAGTCTAAGACTGTTCACGAGGAAGCGCTGCGCTTATTCAATCAACCGGGTCTTGAAGACAACTATCAGTTCGAAATTCGCCACAAAGAAATCATCGATCGTTTTGGTCGTTATCCGCACCGAAATGAGATTTTGGGGCGCGAAAGTACGCCAGAGGAAGTCGAGTTCCTGAAACAACCAGGCTCAAGCTTCTGATAGACAAACAAACTAAAGACGAAGAACTTAGCGAGTTTGGCTGGCATTGGGAGCGCGGCATTCCTTTGTGGGGGAGTCATCTCGGTCAGAAGGAAAGATATAGAGGGGGCTGCATGGTGCAGCCCTTCGCTATTTCCTATCAGCAGTTTATCGAAAAATACAATACGTCGAAGGTCGTTGTTAGAGAAAACTTGAATACCATACGTTCTGAAGGGCTGCCTTTTATGGTTATAGCGCCAGGGGCTAACTCAAGTTCTATGACTTGTTCGAAAGGAGCATCAGGCAGCAAAAAGGTTCGTGAGAGCCAGATGGTGCCATCAGATTGATGTCTGAAGGCGTTTTTAGTCTTCAGTTTTTCACGATTTTCAGGCTGGATAAGACGCACTTTATTGGTATCAAAGAAGATGTCATTGATGTCGAGTAGCGGTTTATCAACAAGGGCTGAAACGCTTATGGTTACGCCATTTCTACCATCCTGGCTGGCATTGACTTTTATAATGTAGTCATCGAAAGACTGCTGTAGCGCATCTCGATTGGTGCGCAGGTAACCGCAACTTTGCGAAGCAACAGCTTCACCAAAACTGTCCTCTGGTTTGTAGTAAGTTCTGTCCGTTGGAATTACGCAGCCAGAAAGGCCAATTGCGACAGCGCTGGCCAGAAGAATGGTTTTAAGTTTCATCACTATTCACCCTTTGTTACAAGAGTGCGCCATTCTAATCACGATAAAACGAGGTTCAATTTCGGATTGATAAGTTGCACATTTTGATACCTAAAGGATCAATTTATGGACTTTGTCTTTTCTGAACTTCTTAGTGGATAGGCAATGATGATGGTTAAGGTGGAAACCTGAGTCGTTATATCAAGTGCAATAGATGTCCGAAAGCGTGGTAGCTTTGCTTCCGGAACATCCGTTGAAAGGCCTTTCGCTTGTGATTTGGTTATTCTCTGAATTAAAGAGTTAACACTGTAAATCGAGAAGCAGCGCCATCAAGGCTTCAATAGCCAACCCCATGTCTTCGTCGCTGGCGTATTCCGCTGGGTTATGACTGATCCCTTGCTTACACCGGACAAACAGCATAGCGACACGGGTAAGGTCAGCCATGGCTGAGGCGTCATGGGTGGCACCGGAAGGTAAGGTAAATACACGCTTATCAAGGCTACCAATCGCTGTTGCGATCGATAATTGCAGTGCAGGGTCGCAGGCTGTAGCAGGTTGGCTGTAAATTCGGGTGACTTCGCAGCCCAGCCCGCGAATTTGTGCTGTTTCTTTCGCAAATGCTTGCAGTAGCTCTCCCGCTTTCTCCCTGACTTCATCGACGGGAGAGCGCAGCTCGATCATCATGGAAACTTTGCCTGGAACGGCATTGGGCACATTGGGTGTGACGTCCAATTGCCCAACATTGGCGAGTAAATCCGGCAGTTTTATCGCGAGCTTTTCTGCTTCCAGAGTGACTTCCGCGGCTGCAGTCAGAGCATCCTTACGAAGGTGCATGGGTACTGTGCCAGCATGGGCGGCTTGGCCCGTAAACGTGAGTTGATGCCTTTCAATACCACAGATGGCTGAGACCACTCCTAAAGGCAAGCCTTCGTGTTCGAGAACGGGTCCTTGTTCGATGTGTGTTTCGATGAAGCCGAGAATATCTTCAGGATTGCGTTTGAGTCGGTCAATGTTCTCCGGTTGAACACCAAAACTGGAAAGTGCCGAACGTAAAGTGATTCCGTCTTTGTCTGGTCGGTTGATGACACTCTTATCCAAAGTGCCTGCCAGTGCTCGTGGGCCGACCAGCGCAGTGGGAAAACGCACACCTTCTTCGTCAGCAAAAGCGAGTATTTCGACAGAATAAGGTAACTTTTTCCCCTGACGGTTCAGCGCTTCAAGAGCAATGATTGGCAACACAATCCCCATGATTCCATCATAAGCGCCACCCTGTTTAACACTGTCCTGATGGCTTCCCATCAGCAGCGTTTTGGTACCTTTTCCTGCATCGTAACGACCAATCAACGTGCCTGCGTCATCCATGTGAACGGTTAGGCCGGCCTCTTCCATCCATACCGTCAGTAGCGCGTTGGCACGCTTATGTTCTTGCGTAAAAGGAAAGCGAGTCACACCGATTTCTGAGTCCGTACACTCGGCAAGTTGCTTTAAATATTCTTGGGCTCGTTGGCCTATAAAGTGAGTCATTGATTATCGCTCCGGATTTTCTTGTGTCGGCAAGGTATCCCTCCATGCCTGATAGTCGGGGTCGCTGTGGCGTTCATAAAGCGTTTGCAAGGCGAGCAAGGGCGAATCGTGGTAGTCGATACGCAGGGTTGTCGGTGGCGAGTCGGGCCTGTAAACGAGCAAAGCTGCAGATAATAAGCCCCGGTAGTCGCCTCCTGATTTTTCAGCGGCAAACAGGGCAGCGATTAATCTTTCTTCAAAGCTTTTTTTGCTGTTTTTGTAAGCTCTCATCATGGCATCCAACACCAGTGTGTCTGAGAGCAGATTTCCACAAACCACGATATTGGGCTCGATCAGGCTGCCTCGAGCGGCACCATTTTCGCTTCCCGTGTGCACAGCCCCGGCACCGTGAAGGTCTAGTGCGGCAAGTTGGCGGTGCGCTGCGCCAGAGTCTGCGCAGGTGATGGCATTGACCGCATCGACCGCACTGACGCCCGACGCCATTTGGGACAGCACATCATTTCCCCAGAGTGTGCTGGGCTTCGCACCTTGTGAGGCTGACATGCCAGCTTTTAAATTCCCTCTGATCACCCAACCTCCGACGCAGAGTGCGCCCGTGGCCGCCGCAGCCCCAATCGCGCCAGATTCCGGATCTCGTGCCAATATTGAATAAGTCATAGGTCTCGCTCCTGAGCCAGTGATCTAAGTGTGAATTTAACACCCAGCGTTGTCAATTTATCATGATAAATACTTGCGGCAAGTAATTTATAGTGATAAATGTGAATAAAAGTTAAACAGTTCTTAACATCACATCCACAAACTGGGAAGGAGTTTCCCCATGAAACAAATAAGAAGTGATTTCATGCAAAGGCTGCGGAGTGCAGCGAAAACCGCGTTGTTAGCGGTATGTGCGATCGTTCCTTTAACTTTGCAGGCGCAGACACCACCGAACGTATTGATCGTTGGTCAGGTGGCTGAGCCTAAGTCGCTCGACCCGCATGCGGTTACCGCAGTGAACGACTTCCGGATCCTGATGAACCTTTATGAAGGTTTGGTCCGTTACAAAGATGGCACACTGGAAGTGGAACCTGCTTTAGCAAAGAGTTGGACAGTCAGTGAAGATGGCAAAACTTACACCTTTACTTTGCAAGAAGGCGTAACATTCCATGATGGTACACCGCTGACGGCTGATGCGGTGAAGTTCAACTTTGACCGTATGCTGGATGAGAAACATCCGTATCATGAAACGGGTCCTTTCCCGCTCTCTTTCTTCTTCTCATCGGTAGAAAACGTCGAAGCCGTTGACCCGAAGACGGTGAAGTTCACCTTGAATGCTCCTTACGCCCCGTTCCTTTCCAACCTTGCTTACCCAACGGGCTTAATTGTCTCTCCTGAAGCGGTGAAAAAGCATGGTAAGGACTTTGGTCGTCAACCTTCAGGAACCGGTCCTTTCCGTTTCGCTGAGTGGGCGTCAAATAGCAAAGTGGTTGTGGTGCGTAACGACGATTACTGGGGCGACAAAGCCAAGTTGGAAGCAGTGGTATTCCGCCCGATCACAGACGCGAACACCCGAGTTGCTGAAATGCTGGCAGGCAGTATCGACATGATGGTGGAAGTACCGCCAAACGCGTTGTCTGAGTTCCAGAATAACCGTTATCAAGTCGCTGAGCAGGCTGGTCCACACGTATGGTTCCTTATCCTGAATGCCAAGGAAGGCCCCTTCGCGGATAAGCGAATGCGTCAGGCTGTGAACTATGCCATCAACAAAAAAGCCTTGGTAGAAGGTGTGCTTGAAGGTACGGCAGAAGTGGCCGCTGGCCCAACACCGCCAGCTTTCGCTTGGGCTTACAACGACAGCTTGCAGCCATACCCGTATGACCCTGAAAAAGCCAAAGCGTTGATCAAAGAAGCCGGTCAGGAAGGCGCGAAGCTGACGTTCTATGTCACTGAAGGTGGCTCCGGTATGTTGGATCCAGTGCCTATGGGTACCGCGATTCAGGCAGATCTGAAAGCGGTGGGTCTTGATACTTCGATTGAAACTTACGAGTGGAATACCTTCCTTGGCAAAGTGAACCCTGGTCTGGAAGGTAAAGCTGACATGGCGGAAATGGCTTGGATGACCAACGACCCTGATACCTTGCCATACCTGGCACTTCGCACTGATGCATGGCCGGATAAAGGCGGTTTCAACTCGGGTTACTACTCAAACCCTGAAGTCGACAAACTGCTCGAAGCAGCGCGTGAGGCAACTGACCAAAATGAGCGCGCGAAGCTATATCGCGAAATGCAGGAAATTGTGCAGGAAGATGCGCCTTGGGTGTTTGTGGCGAACTGGAAACAGAATGCCGTGACCAATAATCAGGTGCAGGATTTCAAATTGCAGCCTTCGTTCTTCCTTATTCTCAAGGATGTACAAAAATAATAATCAAGCACTCAGGTCTTTGGCCTGAGTGCTGTTCTCCTGTCGATGAACGCAGAAAGGAGCACTGCGCGTGGGTAACTATTTTCTTCGACGATTGCTGTCCGCGATCCCGGTGCTTCTCGGGATAACGGTTATCGTCTTTCTCATCATGTCGATGATTCCCGGCGACCCGGCTACGGCCATTTTGGGCGCATACGCGACGCCTGATAATGTCGCCAAAATCAATAAAGATCTCGGTCTCGACCAGCCTTTGGTCAGCCAGTACTTTATCTGGCTGTCGAACATGCTACAGGGTGACTTTGGCCGTTCTTATTCGCTCAACCGTCCTGTGCTTGACGAGGTGTTGGAGCGTTTCAATGCCACGCTGATTCTGGCGGGTGTCTCCTTTGTGTTGTGTTCTTTGCTTGGCATCATCGCTGGTGTGGTGTCTGCGGCACGCCAGTTTTCGTTGACGGATAAAGGCATCACTCTGGTGGTATTGCTTGGTATTTCTATTCCATCCTTTTTCCTCGGCATGATGATGATCCTGCTGTTTGCCATCAATCTGCGTTGGTTGCCGGTTTCCGGTATGTATGCGATCTACGGCGGTGGCGACTTGCCGGACTTGCTCAAACATTTGGTGATGCCTGCCCTGGCGTTGGCGTCTGTGGCGACGGGGGTTATCGCCCGTCTTTCACGCTCTGCCATGCTCGAAGTATTGAGACAAGATTACATCCGCACTGCCCGTGCCAAAGGCGTACATGAGCGTCAGGTGGTTTGGAAACATGGACTGAAAGCGGCCATGGTCAGCATTATTCCGGTGCTCGGTATTCAGGCGGGCTTTGTGCTTTCAGGCGCGGTCTATATCGAGATGGTCTTTCAGTGGCCCGGCGTTGGAAAAATGCTGGTGGAAGCGATCCTCAAACGCGACATTTTGCTTGTGCAGGGCGGGGTAGTGTTTGTGGCTTCTTGTTACGTGCTGTTCAACATTGCGGTAGACATGCTGCAAAGTTGGCTCGACCCGAGGATCAAAGCATGATGGCATTTTTGAAACTTCTGGTTCGAAACCGACTGGCAGCCTTTGGCGGCATTGTGATGTCGATGATTGTCTTTCTTGTATTGATCACGCCACTGTTGGGGCTTCAAGACCCCGCCGTGACAGACACTGCCAACCGCTTTTTACGCCCTTTCAGTGATGGCCACTTGTTAGGGACTGATCATTTGGGTCGTGATTTGTTATCCCGCTTGCTTTGGGGTACCCAATTGAGTCTCGCCGTTGGCTTTGCAGCAGCGCTCATTGCTGCGTTGATTGGTTCAGCGATTGGCATTATCGCAGGCTATTACGGTGGTCGCGTTGATAATCTCTTTATGCGCTGTATCGATGTGTTGATGGCCTTCCCTTATATTTTGTTGGCATTGGCGATTGTCGCAGCGCTGGGTCCCGGTTTGCTGAACGCTTTGATCGCGGTCGCGGCGGTCAATATTCCCTTCTTTGCGAGAAACATCCGCGGTGTGACCGTCTCGCTGGCACAACGTGAATTTGTTGAAGCAGCCAAACTTTGTGGCATGTCTGACCGACGCATTATCTGGTCTGAGATTGTGCCTAATGTCGTTCCTGTGATTGTTATTGCGATGTCTACCACCATCGGCTGGATGATTCTGGAAACGGCAGGACTGTCGTTCTTGGGCTTGGGCTCCCAGCCGCCGCAAGCAGATTTGGGGTCTATGTTAGGCGAAGCGCGAAATTCGCTGATCACTGATCCCCATGCGAGTGTGGTGCCGGGCATTATGATTTTCCTTATCGTGATGAGCATTAACCTCTTGGGCGATGGCGTGCGCGATGCGCTGGATCCAAGATTGAAATCAGGTGCACTCACCCGTCCTCAACCTGCCACCAAAGTGAGCGATGAATTCCATTCTGTCGAAGCAAGTGAAACAAATCATGCGGTACTGAAAGTCGACAAACTGGAGACGCAATTTCACATCAACCACCGTGTATATAAGGCCGTGAATCAGGTGTCATTTGAGATCGCACCGGGCGAGTGTCTGGGATTGATTGGTGAAAGTGGCTCAGGGAAATCGGTGACGGCACTTTCTGTGATGGGATTGGTCGCCTCGCCACCCGGGGTGATTTGTGGCGGTGATATCCGTTTTAAAGATGAATCTCTGATTGGGGCAAGTTACGAAACACTTCGAAGCCTGCGTGGTAAGGATGTGGCATACATCTTCCAGGATCCGTTGGCGACCTTGCATCCGCTCTATCGTGTCGGCGAACAAATGATGGAAGCGATTTTAGTGCACGAAAAATTGCCTGCGAGTGAAGCGAGGCAGCGTGCAATTTCTTTACTGGATGCGGTACATATTCCCAACGCTGAAGAGCGGATGAAGGCATTTCCCCATGAGCTCTCCGGTGGCATGCGTCAACGTGTGGCGATTGCGATGGCTCTTGTGAATAACCCTTCACTCATCATCGCTGATGAACCGACGACTGCGCTCGATGTGACGGTACAGGGGCAAATTCTTGCACTGTTGGACGAGCTTCGACGTACCCGAAATGTCTCGGTGTTGTTTATTACCCATGATTTCGGGGTAGTGGCGCAGCTTTGTGATCGGGTGGCGGTGATGTATGCCGGAAAGATTGTGGAAACTGGGCCGACCGAGTCTGTGCTCGATTCTCCGGCTCACCCTTATACGAAAAAGCTGATTGCCTGTGTGCCTGAGCTTGGAAGAGGGAAAGGAGATTTGGAAGCGATTCCGGGATTACCACCTGTGGTGGACAAACTGCCGCAAGGCTGTGCGTTTGCCGCAAGGTGCAGCAAAGCCAAAGACAGTTGCCAAAACGGTGAAGTAGCAAGAAGCGAAGCGTCAGGACGCATGGTGCTGTGTCATTATCCAGAAGAGAGGTTGGCATGACAGCGGCTCTACAAATTCAAAGATTGAAGAAAACGTACTTTTTCAAGAAACCTCTTTTTGCGCCGGCGCTTCCGGGTGTAAAAGCGGTACAGACGATTAATCTCGATGTGCAGCAAGGGGAGACTCTGGGCATCGTCGGTGAATCTGGTTGCGGAAAGTCGACGTTGGCAAGAATGCTGGTGGGGTTAACGACACCGACCGAAGGCCGGGTATTGGTTGAAGGTGAAGTCTTGTCACCGGATCGCCCCGAAGAAAATGGGAAACGTATTCAATATGTTTTTCAGGATCCTATCAGCAGCCTTAACCCTAGAAAAACTATTCGTCAGTTAATGGAAGTCCCGCTTATTTATCTGCACGGTATGGACAAACCGGCGCGGGATGAACGTATTGCCGAGATATTTTCACAGGTCGGGCTTCGAGAGGAGTTTTTGGCACGTTACCCCCACGAGTTTTCGGGTGGTCAGGCGCAGCGTATAGGTATTGCACGGGCGTTAGCAGCGAATGCCAGAATATTGGTGCTTGATGAACCTGTCTCCGCACTAGATGTGTCTGTGCAGGCGCAGGTATTGAACCTGTTGGCTGAACTGAAGCAAACGTTATCTCTCACTTACCTGTTTATCAGTCATGATCTGGCAGTGGTAGAAGCGGTGAGCGACAGAGTCGCAGTGATGTATTTTGGTTCACTGGTTGAGCTTGCACCTGCTGAAAGGATTTTCAATTCTCCAAAACATCCGTACACTCAGTTATTAGCGAACAGTGCGCCTGTTGTTGGGAGGCCGTTACAGGTACCCACACAACATGCAGAACTGCCAGACCCGCTCAATCCACCTCAAGGTTGTGCATTCGCGGGTCGATGTCCCAAAGCACAATCTGAGTGCCTTGCTGCTTCGCCGCCGCTGACACAAATTAAGGAGAATGAATTTGTCGCCTGCTACTTCCCGCTCGAATGACCCAGCTCCTTCTGCAAAAATGCGTCGTCCCTATAAAGTAGCGGACGCTATTAAAACCTGGATTGTCGAACAGGGACTAAAGCCAGGAGATAAATTGCCCCATGAGCAAACACTGATGGAGCTGTTTGGCATGTCTAAAGGCACCATCCGCGAAACCATGCGGGTGCTTGAAGCGCAGGGTCTTATTGTGACCCGCACGGGTCCAAAGGGCGGCGCATTTATCAATGCAGTGTCTGAAGCGATGGCAAGCAGCCTGCTGAGCAACTACTTCTTCTTTAACGAACTCTCTGTCAAAGACATCTATCAGTTACGCTGCCTGTTAGAGCCTGAACTCGTCGCTTCACTGGCAGGACGTCTTTCAGAAGAAGATCTGGCAAGGCTTGAAGCGAATATTCAAAAGTACGCCCAACCCGCGCTCAATGCCGAAGTTGAGCGCGCTCAGCATATCGACTCTCTCCAGTTCCACATCATTCTGGCTGAGCTTGCCGGAAATGAATTACTGGGCTTTATCATCCGTTTTATGGCCCGTATGCTCGCTGATCTCACGGTCAACAGACACCTTTATGAACCTCATAATCATGAGCTTTGGGAGCAAGGCTTTAATCACCAGAGAGATTTGATTCTGGCCTTGAAAGAGGGTCGCTCTGGGGATGCCCGCAATATTATGCGTGAACATATGGAAGTAGCTCAGAAGCTGATGGAAGCGCAGGAAGTCGAAATGACTCGCAGGTTCATGCTTCACGCTCCCCAGCAATAAGTTTCCCTCTCATTCTTGCCGCATGAGATGCCATTACTGATCAACTTTCAGTGATCCGTGATTGGCGCGTTTCTGTATTGAAAATCATAATTTTAATGCAGAGAAACCACTCTGCACTTGCTGCTAAAACGTGGCAGTTGTGAGGGAATGGCAATGAAAAATGAACTCAACCCAGCGAAGTTACTGGCCGCTTTTGAAGTGGTGATGGAAAAAGGCGAAGACACCGAATTTGGTAAGATTTATGAAGGTGTGGAAGCATCGACAGACTACGACGGTTACAACGTCTATCTGAGGGGTAATGGCGTGGAACTGCATATCGGGTTCCACAACACCTATGATTTGAAATACGACCAAGCCCACCTGAGAGACAGTTTTCTGAAAAAGGTAGAGGCTTTGGTGACAGATAAAGTTGTTGATGACCACCATTAAAAAGCCCGGAATCTCCGGGCTATCTTTTACTTAGTGGTTTCTGCTGGCGTCAGTGCTTTTCTTTTCCCTTTCGTCATTTCCACCAGAAATCGCGTCAATGGCGTCTTCTCTAAGCACCACACCAAGCCCAGTGAGAGCAATAGAGTTAAAGGTGTCACAAGCATGTCTTTCACTGGTCCTTCAATCGCGTACATGCCGAATAGATTAAACAGCAAGATCAGCGGCACGAAATGCGCGACATAGACACCCAAAACACGCTTGCTAAGGGCAAAGGTGAGTGGCGTGTTGCCAAGGTTTGGGTTATTCATTAGTAGGGCAAATAACCCTAACGCCATCACCGGTGTGCCTATCAGGAAGTCATGATTGGCCATCCACACATCGTATCGAGACAGGTTAACGCCTTCTGCTAAACAGAGTGCCATGCCGCCAATTGTCATTGTCCAAGCCGCTTTGTTGGAGAAGCTGATATTGCGACGTCGCATTTCAAATCCTGCGGTGACCATTAATAAGCTGAAAAAGGGTCCGTTGCGGGTGAAGATAGGTGCTTCCCCTTCCATAATAGGTTGGTAGCTACCCGCACCCAGTCCCCAAACATACAGACCGAGTGCCAGAGGCATGATAAGGCCTTGCTGGTTCTTATTAATCAGCAAAGCGAGTATACCAAGCGCTGAAAGCAGCCCCGGGATATACCAAAGATGCACCAAGCCACCTTCAAAAAGCGTGTTGAGCGGCGCTTGAAGTAGATAGTTCCAGTATCCAGTGCGCTCTGTGAGATAGCCTTCTATCATGGCAACATCCAACCGGAAAGGCACCGCAAGATAAATAAGGCTCCACGCCAGCCAAATCATCATCAATGGCTTGGCATAGTGCATAAACGTGCGGGTTGGGGTTTCAGTCAGTTTAGGTTGGACAAAGTAACCCGTCAGAACAAAAAAGAAAGGAACGGCGAAGCGGCAGATTTGGTTAATTACATCAGACAGTGTGTTGATGCCTTCGCTGTAAGCCTCCCCACGAAGAGGGCCTGCGTGGATGATGACAACGGCCAGAATAGCCAATAAACGACCCATCTCTAATGAAGGGATACGGGCGTTGGACATGTGGTCTCCTCAAATTGCACAGCGTGCACAAGTAGAAAAAGCAGAGTGAACGCGAACTATATGTAATTTTCGTCCTTAATCTGAGGCGTGATTCTCGAATATGCGAAGGCGGAAATTAAAAGCGTTGCAAATTGTAAGTGATTGGTTGAAAAAGCATCGGCAAATCTCCACATAGAAAAGCCAAACCTAATCACGCATTCGGGTCTACCCTGTATAGTCGAACGACCCTATTCCTGTGGGAAGCGATTTCTCATGAAGGGTGTTTGGATAGTCTGAGCTTGCCAAAACTGAAGAAGGCAGGCACTAGAAGTGAGGAAAGTGGCACCAAGATGCGCAGAAATGTATCGAATCGGCTATCAGTGAAAACTTATCTGATATCACTGTGTTCTACATGTTTCTTTACGCGACGACGCCTGCTATACTCCCGGCCCTGATATAAGCCAGTAATTGTTTATAGAGACGAACAATGACAGATCTAAGTAAATACAGAAACATTGGTATTTTCGCGCACGTTGATGCGGGTAAAACCACTACTACCGAGCGTATCCTGAAGCTAACCGGTCAAATCCACAAGACTGGTGAGGTTCATGATGGTGAATCGACTACTGACTTCATGGAACAGGAAGCTGAGCGTGGTATTACTATCCAGTCTGCAGCTGTAAGCTGTTTCTGGAAAGACCACCGCTTCAACGTTATCGATACTCCGGGACACGTTGACTTCACCGTTGAAGTTTACCGTTCTCTGAAAGTACTTGATGGCGGTATCGGTGTTTTCTGTGGTTCTGGCGGTGTTGAGCCTCAGTCAGAAACCAACTGGCGTTACGCTAACGAATCAGAAGTTGCACGTATCATCTTTGTAAACAAGCTGGACCGTATGGGTGCAGACTTCTTCAACGTTGTTGAGCAAGTTAAAAACGTTCTGGGTGCAAACCCAGTAGTGATGACTCTGCCAATCGGTCGTGAAGATGAGTTCGTAGGTGTTGTAGACATTCTGAACCGTCAAGCATACGTTTGGGATGACACTGGTCTGCCAGAAAACTACGAAATCAAAGAAGTTCCAGAAGATATGCTGGAGCAAATGGAAGAATATCGTGAGATGATGATCGAAACTGCTGTTGAGCAAGACGATGATCTGATGATGGCTTACATGGACGGCGAAGAGCCTTCTATCGAAGACATCAAGCGCTGCCTGCGTAAAGGTACTCGCGACTGTTCATTCTTCCCAACTTTCTGTGGTTCTGCATTCAAGAACAAAGGTATGCAGTTGGTACTGGACGCAGTTGTAGATTACCTGCCGTCTCCAACAGAAGTTGACCCACAGCCGCTGACTGACAAAGAAACTGGTGAGCCAACTGGTGAAGTTGCAACTGTTTCTGCTGACGAGCCACTGCGCGCGCTGGCGTTCAAAATCATGGACGACCGTTTCGGTGCCCTGACCTTTATCCGTATTTACTCAGGCGTTATGAAGAAGGGTGACACCATCCTGAACGCAGCGACGGGTAAAACTGAGCGTATCGGCCGTATGGTTGAGATGCAAGCAGACGAGCGTAACGAGCTGACCTCTGCGCAAGCGGGTGACATCATCGCTGTTGTTGGTATGAAGAACGTTCAAACTGGTCACACTCTGTGTGATGTTAAGCACGAATGTACTCTGGAACCAATGATCTTCCCAACTCCAGTAATCTCTATCGCTGTGTCTCCTAAGGACAAAGGCGGTTCTGAGAAAATGGGTATCGCGATCGGTAAGATGGTTGCAGAAGATCCATCATTCCAGGTTGAGACTGACGAAGATTCTGGCGAAACCATCCTGAAAGGTATGGGTGAACTTCACCTGGATATCAAAGTTGACATCCTGAAGCGTACTTACGGTGTAGACCTGATCGTTGGTCAACCACAGGTTGCTTACCGTGAAACTATCACTCAGCCAGTTGAAGACAGCTTCACTCACAAGAAGCAGTCTGGTGGTTCTGGTCAGTTCGGTAAGATCGACTACCGTATCAAGCCAGGTGAGCCAAACTCAGGCTTCACTTTCACTTCTACTGTTGTTGGTGGTAACGTTCCTAAGGAATTCTGGCCAGCAATCGAGAAAGGCTTCGCGGGCATGATGGAAACGGGTGTTCTGGCTGGCTTCCCAACGCTGGACGTTGAAGTTGAGCTGTTCGACGGTGGCTTCCACGCAGTTGACTCATCAGCAATCGCGTTCGAAATCGCAGCGAAAGGTGCATTCCGTCAATCTATGCCAAAAGCTGGTCCACAGCTTCTTGAGCCAATCATGAAAGTTGACGTGTTCACTCCAGAAGATCACGTTGGTGACGTAATCGGTGACCTGAACCGTCGTCGTGGTATGATCAAAGACCAACAAGCTGGCGCAACTGGCGTTCGCATCAAGGGTGATGTACCACTGTCAGAAATGTTCGGTTACATCGGTACCCTGCGTACTATGACTTCTGGTCGTGGTCAGTTCTCTATGGAGTTCGCACACTACGCACCATGTCCAGCAAACGTTGCTGAGAAAGTTATCGCTGAAGTTAAAGAGCGTAACGCTAAGAAGTAATTCTTAACGACTTTCTAAAAGAAAACCCCGCAGCTTGCTGCGGGGTTTTTGTTTGTCTAAAGAACGTCTTTTTTATTGCTGAGGCGTTGGTTGCGTGGCCAATCTTGCTAGAGTCACCAACGCTTTCTCTACCTTCCTCACCGCCAAATCGCATTTATCCAACCTGTGGCGTTTAACGACATAGGCGGGGTTGTTATAACCAAGCCAGACAGTTCCATCATCGTCTTCCCATATCAGGGCTTTTTGCGGTAGGTCGATGCCTGCGGTCTGATTACACTCAATCAGAGAGCTACCGACGTTGGGGTTCCCAAAAATGACCAACTCCGTAGGACGCAAGTCTCTGCCTGTTTCTCGCGCACCATCCTCGTGGTCAATACGGCCTATCACATTCAAACCATGCGCTCTTACTGCCGCTATAAGACGGTCTGTAGTGGTTCGTACATCGTATTGGCTTTGTACCTGAACCATTCCTTCCAGCGCCGTTGAAGGCAGGCTAACGAAGGCAGCAATGAACGCAAAAAGTCGGATGTTCAATTTCATAGCTGAATCCTTTTTACGAATACCAAATTGAATAATCGCCAATACCTAACCCTCCATATGCACTGTCATCAATGGAGCAAGGCCCAATAAATCAGTGTTAATGAATGGTTAGGTATGCAGAAGACACCATTCATCACGTTTAAATGGATGAAGTAGAACTGCATGCCGACACATAAAGACTAGCAAATTGTTTTAGAAGTCACTTAAATGACTGAGAATCAAATGTGGGATTCTAGGGGCTGTTGTTCTTTGGTGATGGTTTTTGCAGCAGTTTGTGGGGACTTTATGCAAGGCAGAGGCTTCGAAATGTAGCTGGCCTACATGAGATGCCGATAACGCAGGAGAAAGTCCCCACAAACGCTTAGGGCTAGAACAAAATTTAACCACCAAAGGTCAACAGCCCCTACGCAAGCTGTTTAAAGTACCAGCTTATAGCCGACGCTGTAGACGGATTGCACGACTTCGTCTTCAGGACTGATGGCATTGAGTTTTTTGCGAAGCTTTTTGATATGACTATCAACGGTTCTTTCGCTGACAACTCTATGATCTTGATAAATATTATCGATGAGTTGCTGTCGCGAAAATACCCGCCCAGGGTCGCTGTATAGAAGATTCAACAGGTTGAACTCGATGGCAGTTAATGCCACTTCCTGTTGTTTGAACGTCACGATGTAACGCGACTCGTCGAGCTCCAGATTACTTGGGGTTTCTTGTTGGTTCGTCTGATTTCCAAGCCGACGAAGCACGGTTTTTACTCTGGCAACCACCTCTCTGGGGGAGAAAGGTTTACAGATATAGTCATCGGCACCCAACTCCAATCCGAGTAACCGATCAATCTCTTCGACTTTGGCGGTAATCATGATAATGGGAACATCACTTTGCTGTCGGATTTCACGGCATACAGTCAGTCCGTCTTTCTCTGGCAGCATCAGATCCAACAAAATCAAATCCGGTCGATGAACTTGCTCCCAATCTACCGCTTCAGCACCAGTAAACTGTTGGGTAACGTCATGGCCTGCTTGAAGGAGATAGTCTGTGATCAGTTGAGAAATTTTAGGTTCGTCTTCAACAACAAGTATCTTAGCCATGCTCTTTTCCTGTGTTAAAGGCATTGGGTAAGTTCACGGTAATCCTTAGCCCGCCTAATGGTGAGTGGCTGGCCTGAATACTTCCAGCATGCGCTTCGGCAATTTTATGCACGATAGCGAGCCCAAGGCCTGAACCGCCTTTTTCCCGGTTTCTTGAGCTTTCTACCCGATAGAGTTTTTCGAATAAACGGGGTAACGATTCATCTGGTACGCCGGGTGCAGAGTCTTCGACGATCAGATTAACTAGATTATGTTCTCTTGCCAGAGATAATCGAACAGCGCCCGGAGAATCGGTATATTTCTCGCTGTTGCTCAGCAGGTTCTCTATAAGCTGTTGTATTCGAGTCTCGTCACCGTCAATCCAGATTGATTCATCGCCTACTTCCCATTCCAGATTTAGCCCAAGCTTTTGCATTTGAAGCGTGCGTCGCCGACAGGTTTCTACCACCAGTTCGCTGATATCCAAGTCGGACATTTTGTAGCGATACGCGCCTATGTCTGCATTTGTCAGCTCATACAAATCCTCGATCAATTTCTGTAGATGAACGATCTCTTCTTCAATAGAGGCTAACGTTTTTTGGTTAGCAGGTCGGACTCCGTCAATGATTGCTTCGAATTCTCCTTTGATGATGGATAGAGGCGTCCTGAGTTCATGAGCTGTACTGGCTAACCACTCTTTGCGGGCACTTTCTGCAGTTTCTAGTGTGGCCGCAAGCGTATTTATGTCAGCCGCTAACTTGGCCACTTCGTCTTTTCCATAAACCTTCGTGCGGGCAGTGTAGTTACCTTTTGCGATCTCCCCTGTGGTCGAGGCGATCTGGGTGACAGGTCGAATAAAAGCTCTTGAGAAGAACAGAGCAGCAATGGCACCCAACAAAAGCGCAACCAGAGCTAACAAAAGAAATGCATGTTTCTGGCTTTCTGCGAAAGCTACGTCATAAGAAGCTTCCGGTACCTTGGATGGCGGCCAGGCAAGGTAAGCGATTAGGGTCCCATCGGCAGTGATGGGTAATGTTGAGAAGTCTTTCTTATAAGGTCCTTTGACGGGGACGCGATCTTCATTGAGCAGAGAGACACGAAGTTGATCTTGTGGGGGAGGATGTCGACCCCGCTTCCTCTCGTGAGGTGGCGGTGGTTTGCTGCCAAACTCTCTGCTCCTTGGTGGCGGCCGCCGAGCGTTATCTGGCTCAAAAAGCATGCTCATCACCCAGCTGCTCATTAACTCATCGGTGAGGGTTTCACCTTGCTTTGAACTCTCCACAAGTTGGCGCCAGTAATAGGGTTCTTCCTCAATGAGGGAAAGGTTGCCATTTAACTCATGGAAGTGCTTGATGTTGTCAGCCAATGTTTGGAAAACGACGGCTTCACGTTGATTAATATAGCGGATTAAACCTTGGTCGAAGCTCCATTGAATAGCGATGTAGAGCAGCATGAGAATCGCACCCAACGTAATGAGAAAACTAAGCCATAAGCGGACAAACAGTGACATGAAAACTCCAATTCTTTGACTTAACAAGAGTATAAGTTGAGTGGTGTCGCTGCGAATACCTCGTCGCCAACTTGCACAATTGATCCACATTTCTTGCACAAGGCCTGCACTTTTCCTTTGTAACCTAAAAAAGCACAGGTTGTGTTTAGGGGAAAGACAATGGAAATTGCAGCAAATAATAACAGTCATTGGGCTGCACTGATGTTATGTAGTAGTGCGTTGATAGGGTGTGGCGGCGGGGGCGGTGATGAAGTCAGTGCCCAAACGATGCAGACAGCAGAACAAACTGAACTGACGGGGATAATCGAGAATCTGGGGTTAGCGGTAAGCCCACTGTCGGGCAGGACGTTTCCTAATATCAATGATCCGCTTCCTCAGCTCGGTAAAAAGCTGTTCTTCAGTAAAAGCTTGAGCGGCGATCAGGACGTAGCATGTGCAAGCTGCCATCACCCCATGTTGGGTGGTGCTGATGGACTGAGCCTTCCTGTTGGCGTTAATGCGATACAACCGGAAGTTATGGGAGTGGGCCGGGTAGATGGGGACAACCTACCAGATGTTCCGAGAAATAGCCCAACCGTTTTCAATGTCGCGCTTTGGGATACCAGTCTTTTTTGGGATTCCCGAGTGGAAAGCTTAGGCAAGGAACTAGGACAAAACGGCTCTGTCTCTGGCATCAGTACGCCGGACTCTGGTTTTGGTGTTGCAGATACCAATGCGGGTAACAACCTTGTTATGGCACAGGCTAGATTTCCAGTGACATCCGATGAAGAGATGAAAGACACCACCTTTGAGTCTGGGGAAACCAATGATTCAATTCGCGACCATCTTGCCGCACGGATCGGCGACTACGGTGAAGGTGTTGGCGAACTTGCTACTAACGAATGGCTGACGGCTTTTCAGCTCGCTTTTAGCAGCAGTGATGACGCAGCAACACTGATAACCTTCGACAACATAGCATTGGCTCTGTCTGAGTATCAACGCTCCATGGTATTTGTGAATTCGCCTTGGCAGAACTACCTCGATGGAGATACCACCGCGTTAAGTGATGATGCCATTGAAGGAGCCATTCTGTTTTATACCTCAACGGACGATGATGGTGGAGGCTGTGTAAACTGCCACAGTGGAGCGCTGTTTAGTGATGGTCAACAGCACACCATTGGCTTTCCGCAAATTGGCCCTGGTAAAGGAGTGGGGAATGATGACGATTTTGGTCGTGAGTCCATCACTGGAGTTCGCGACGACAGGTATCGCTACCGTACACCTTCGTTGTTAAACATCGCAGTGACCGCGCCTTACGGTCATGCAGGCGCGTATGCTGATTTGAATGATGTGCTTCGTCACTACAATAACCCCAGAAATACCGTCGATGACTTCTTTGATGACGATGAACTATGCGATTTACCGCAGTTTGAAAATGTATCGGGTTGCACCAGCCTCTACCCCGATGCGCGTCAGAATTCGTTCCGTGCACTGAACAAGTTGGATGATGAGCAGGACGAAGGTACATCGCTTTTTGGCAACATCAATATTAACGGCAACGAGAGAAACCAGCTCGAAGCGTTTCTGAATGCGTTGACCGATCCCTGCGTGAGGGACAGAGACTGCATGAGTCCATGGATTGCTGATGAAGTCGCGGATAACCCAGACGATAATGTACTGATCGCGACTGACCAGTTTGGCTCGCCACTATAGTGTTTAAATACTGCCCTAAATTGGTCAGATTCTCTCTTGCCCAGGTTGTTGTTTTGGAAAAAAGGAAGATTAACCATCAACGCCAAGAGTGACCGCAGAAACAAAAAATGCCCCGATTGGGGCATTTTTTCTTGAGCGAGAAAAGGCTTAGGCTTTCTTAAGCGCTTTTTTGATTTTCTTCACTTTCGCTTTTGCTTTCTTCAGTGATTTTTTCAGTTCTTTCTTTGACTTTGCCATGATGCAATCTCCATTTAATTCTCAAATGAGGCCCTTTGGTAATGCTTAATCCGAAGAACTCCTGTTAAAGGCCGTTTGACCCATTTTCCTTTAGGAACTGTTTAATAAACTTGCGAATTTCCCGTGCCGCCGAACTGTCCAGTTCTTCACAGAGCGACACAAATTCATCCCTTTGTTGGCCATTGATCCGGATGATGAGTTGGCTGTCTTTTTTGTTGGTCTCGCTTTTCTTTTTACTGGCCATGTACAAAATCCGTATCGCCATTAGATATACAATGTATATACACAAAGGTTGCCGGCATCTAGCAAACTGTCGGCTTTTTTGAGGCAAATAACGCTGCCATGTAAGTTGAAGTATTTAAGGCTACGGGAGGTGAGATTTGAATTGGAAAATAGAAACGTTTGCCAATAATGACAAACGTCTCTGGCGGTGGGATTTATAACCCGTAGTACGTAGAGAGATAAACCAGCACAGCTTCGTGATCATCAGGATCTAACTCGTCCATGCCTTGCTCATCCACCATCCATTCAAGGGTTTCATCCCAGCTGTCTTTGCTCAAACCTTGCTGGACGACAAGATGAAGAGAGTGGCAGGCTGAACAAACAGCAGCAACCAGCGCCATGTTTTCTCCGGGTTTGAGAATACCGTCTCCAACAGACTTAACAGGAGCACCCGCGGCAGCGGTTGTCCAGAGTGGCGGCTTCGGATTTTTACTGGCAAGCCAGGCAATAATGGCAGCCCTTGCACCCGGGTCTTCAACACCGGGAAACACCATATTGGTACCCGGAGCGAATGTAGCTGGAGACTTCAAAAAGGCATCAAGCTTTTCTGCGTCCCATTGCCCTTGATGCTGTTTGAGGCCTTGGCTGTAGTTAAAACCTTCCACCGACGCGATATTCCTTTCCGCCAACCCCCACAGGGGCGGGCCGACAACCGCAACACCATCAGGCTCTACCTGATGACAGGCTTTGCAAACCAGAGCTTGCTGTTCTCCTGACGCTATCAATTGTTCATTGGCGGAAAGCGTAGTACTGAAGACAAAAAGCAAAGATAGAGAGAGCGGATTAAACCGATCAATGACGTTGAATCCATGCATCCACTTACCCCTTCACAACAACCGCAACCCGGTGAAAGCTGTTGTTGAGATAGCCTTTGGGGTTCCATGCAATGGCGAAGGGCTGGCTGACGCCCTGATCATCAGTGGCTTTTGCCCACACTTCGTAGTAGCCGGGTTGGGGGAATTGCACCTTAGCATTGAAGGTCTGCCATGCGCCTTCGTTTGCTGGATCTGCTAGATCCGCATCTAGCCATGTTGCTCCGAAGTCTGTGGATAGTTGTACTTTGTTAACTTTGCGGTCTCCTGACCAAGCATGGCCTTTCACCATTAACTCGTTACCACTGATTTCGGTATTGGTTTGTGGCGACGTGATGAGCGACTTCACTGGCATACGCTCAATGATAACGAAATCTTCCTTCGCCACTTTCTCTCCCGGTGCGACAGGACGGTTGGGAACGCGGTAAGCCTTGCCTGTCATTTTTGGGCCGTCATGAACCTGATCCCTTACCTGAATGCGTGTTAGCCATTTTTGTGAACAGGAGCCTGGCCATCCTGGGACCACCAGACGAAGTGGTGCGCCATTCATTGGGTGAAGCGGTTCGCCATTTTGTTCAAAGGCTATCAGATTTTCTCCGCCCATCGCTTTAGCAATAGGTAATCCACGGGATATAGGGAGCTTATCTGCTTTCCCTGAAAGGTGTTTGTCAGCGCTGTAGTGTGCGGTGTATACGGCGCCATCCTGAACACCTGCGGCTTTGAGCACATCTGCGAGCCTAACGCCTGTCCAGTTTGAGCATGCCACGGCACCGTAAGTCCACTGGTTGCCTTTGGCTTTGGGCTCAAAGAAAGCGCGGCCATTTCCTCCACATTCCACCACCAGTTGCTGCTCAACCACGTCGAAATTTTTCTTCAGATCTTCTATGGTCAATGTCATCGGTTTATCAACCAGACCATCAATGGTGAGTGTCCAGCTATCTGCATCGACATCTGTCGGGGGGATACCGTTGTTACGGATAAAGTGTCGGGTGGTGGGGGTGATGTCATCGTTCAAAAGGTGAGGTGGCGTTTCTGCATTCATGGGTCTGTCGTTTAAAACGGTCAAACCGTCTTTTCCCTCAATCACCACATCTTCAAGGCCTTCTGCAAAAGCGGCGGGAATCATGCCAGCAGGCATATTTCGGTGAAAGGGAATAGCTCCTCCCAACACGGCTGCCATCGTGGCTAACCCTGCGCCTTTCAAAAAGCCTCGTCTGTCTGGGTAGCTAACCCTTCCGAACACTTTGTCATCTGCAGTTTCTGGCTTTTTTTCGTAATACTCGTAGATACCTTTTGGTGCGTTTTTGTCTTCTTTCATGCTGCGTTCCTTCTTTTAGCCAACATCCTGGTAACTAGTGTCAGTTACTCATCTACAAGCCCGTTTTAAATGTGCTGCAAAAAGCGTAGTCAGCACCTGGAGAGACGGATCTCTCGGAACCGATAAAACAGTGAGGTACAAACAAAGGGACGGTGAAAGAAAGCCGTTAGATGCGTATAGAGACAAAAAAATGCTCACCGAAGTGAGCATTTTAGAAAGTCAAAATTGGGTAGGTAACCAATGCTCAACAGTAAAGTCGTCATCAGCTAACGCGATATAGCGCCACTTATCGAAAGTCAGGCAAGGATGTGACGTTGAAAAGGCGATGACATCACCTACCTGTAAATCGCAGTTTTCTGGGACATCGACAAAGGTGTGCTGATCCATCACTGCTGTGGCCGTTAACCCGTCGATATCGATTGCCGCGCCGTTTCTGAAGCCGCGTTCTGCAATAGGTAATCCTGCATCATAGGAAGCATCGCGTTTACCCATACCAATCACAGCCTTTCCAGACTCTGGTGTAGAAACCACGCAAGCCCATACCTCCAGTGCGTTCTTCAAATCGCCACCCAAGCGGCAAGCGACCCCCTGATTTTTCTCTGCGCGGGCCATGACCTTCTTCTGCGCAACATCGTAAATACCGGTGTCGTGGGTGAGATAACAGCCAGGACGGATCACAGGGAGTAAGTCGTTATATTGGGAAAAGGCCTCTGCCACCACATCATACCAAGCCGAACCTGCACCAGTGACGATGGTATCTTTGGTGTCAATCAGTCCCTGATCTTTGAGGGATTTCGCAAATTCAGCCGTTTCGGCGATAAAGGTCCGGACTCGCGCTTCGGCATCGTCACCAGAAATCACACCTTCATAGACTTCTACCCCTGCCAGTGCGGTTCCGGGTAGTTGATGGATCAGTTGTGCCAGTTCAGTGGCCGCTTCCAAACCCCTTACGCCGCATCGTCCGCCATCGACACCTAACTCAATAAAAACATTCACTTGCTGGCCACGTTGTACAAAGAAGCTCGATAGCTGTTCCACATTCAATGTGGAATCGACGCTACAGTAGAAATTCACATCGAAGCAGGATTGGAGTCTGGCAACCTCGGCCATGTTGGCTTTCCCCACCAACTGGTTGGCCATGATGATGTTTTGTGCGCCTGTCATGGCTGCAACTTCTGCGTGGGCTGGTGTGGCGATTGTCATGCCCCAGGCACCTTGCTCAAGTTGGCGCTTGAAGAGGTAAGGTGTCATGGAGGTTTTACCATGAGGACATAATTTAACCTGGTGTTGGTTTGCGAATCGCTGCATCCACTGGATATTGCTATCGACCGCGCTTTGCAATATGACGGCTGCGGGTAGGCTGATCTCTTCTAAAGTCAGGCTGTAACGTCCATCGTCTTTTTGTTCAGCCCAAACCCCCTTGGTACCCGGCGGGAAGTTTTTTTGGAGTGACACTTTATAGTTATCAATAGGTTGTTGCGCAGAGTGACTCATTCCTTATTCTCCTAACATCCACTGTGTGCCTTCGCGCTGGCTGATAAGTACTCAAAATACTAAGGCTTCGGTGCGGTGCTGGCTACAGCAAATCTCTCCCAATTCGACAAGCAACAAGGACAGATCGATGGAATTCGATGTTGTGGTAAGTCGCGTAAATCTAATAGACGGTTCAGGTAAGTCAGCTTTTAAAGCCGATATAGCAGTGAAGGATGACCGGATAGCAGTCATTGGTAGCCCGGGTTCCCTCTCCGCTAAAAAGCAGATAAACGGGAAAAGTTTGGTGCTGGCTCCCGGCTTTATCGATGTTCACACTCACGATGACACAATGTGATCCGCCAACCGGAATGTTTGCCAAGGATCAGTCAAGGAGCTTCCCCGGCGCTGCTTAACAGCGATCCGCCAGATCCGATGAATCTGCTGGGTAAGCACTGCGACTTTGATTATCCATGCTTTGCGGAATACGTGTATGCGGCGGAAAAAGTGCAGCCAGCGGCCAATCAAATAACAAAAAGCCGTCAAAGAAAGGACGGATTTTTGTTCGTGTTACTTCCTCTCGAATTCAGCGTTATCCGCAATTTGGGGCGCTCCGAAAAGATAGGCTATTCGCGTTTTGAAAGGCACATCCCGTGACCATGCCAATGTGGGCATAGTCTTCCACTGGTGGAAGGTGGCAACGAACGGGGTCCAACTGTTGATAGGGTTTAGAAGCGCGCCATCAATGTCGATGTCTTTCCTCTCTTCTACAAACGCCGTCCATAGCGTTCTGCTAAAAGCGCTTTTTGCAAGAACAAAACTTAGCTACCAAGGTTAATAGGCTCTAGGCGTCGCTATCTAGTTTTTTGAGTGCGGCAGCCCAAGGATCGGCTTTTTCAGTCGTTGTGTTGCCAGCGAAGGTGTCGACATAGAGTTGCTCGACCTTCTCACGCGCCCAAGGGGTTTTGCGCAGAAATTTCAGACTGGATTTCACCGAAGGATCGCTTCGGAAGCAGTTGATGGCGATTTCATTGCCAAGTGCCTGCCAACCATAGTGTTCCACCAGCTTGTTGATGATTTGTTCGAGTTTCACGCCATGAAGCGGGTTGTTTGGTTGATGGTCCATAATACTGCTTGAATAGGTAATGACAGCGGCGAATGTGCCACAATGAGTGGGGCTGTTCAACGAAAAACAGGAGCTCAATAGCTCCTGTCTAAGTTTTTATGTTTCAACAGGGCTGAACTTAGCGACGCATTGAAAGGCTTTGGTCGCTGAATTGGTTCATGCGAAGACGGGTTTTGATGTCTTCACAGGCACGTTGAATACTAAAGGTATCTTCGTCATTCATGTGCAGAGAAAGCGTACCTCTGAAGCGGATGTCTTCACAAATGTCTGCCAGACCGATGAGATCGGCAATCTTTGCATCTTCAGGATCTTTTAGCAGTTTCTCATGCTGCTTCTGAATTTGGATTGTGTAGATTTTGCTGGAATAGGTGATGGAAGAAAGTGTCAGAGCAATCATCGCAACCAGCAATACTGCGGTGGCAATAATTAAAGGTTTGTTGTTAGACATAGCGCTATTCATACCAACTGAAGTGAAATTAAGTTTCTAATTATTAATGAGTAAAGTCTACGCTTCTGGGCATTGTGTTATCAATAGTTTCAAATTTATAAATAGCGAAAATATGAGACCATGATCTAAAAACAGTAAGTTACTCTTAATCAGAGAGAAATAGGGGAATAGTCCCAAATAAATTGAGTTGTATTTGTGACTTGGGATGTGAGATAGTAATGAGAATGAATATCATTAGCGGTTTTGAATGCGATGCGTGAACTGCTGCTTATCGAAAATGTGCTGTCGCCTTGTGGCTGGATGAAAAGTGTACTTGCCGAGCATGGCTGCAAGGTCACAAGAGTGCTTCATGTTAAACAGGCCGAGCGGGCGCTGAGCCAGACCCAGTTCGATATGATCCTGTTGGCAGGAGAAGGTGCATTGCCTTGCGTGACCGATGTAAAAAGGCTCCGCCAGTCAACGTCTTTGCCTTTGGTTGTGATGCTGCCGCAGACCAGTGCTGAGGATTTATCAACACTGCATTATGCGGGGGTTAACGGTTTGGTCAGCGCAACGTCATCCCGAGATGAGTTATGGGAAACCGCTAAAACTGCTTATGACAATACACCGCCTAAGCCTGTCGATGTCTGACAGAGTGAGGGTATCTGACGCACATAGTTCTGACACCACTTGTCAGGTGGATTAAAATCCGTTTGGCAATTAACCCTGAAATATGTGTGCTGTTTTACACTATGCTTTACGCCCAGAGAGACACAACTTCATGAATGCTGTAAAGCGCTTCGGCGCTGCGACCTTGTTAAGCCTGCCCTTACTTGCCCAAGCAACGGACATTGATAAAGCGGCTGCTATTGAAACCCAAACGGTGAAAGCGGCAGCGGCCTCGCAACAACGTATTGATGTCAGCGACGAGCAAGCCCAGTCAACCAAAGCGGAAATTGAAAAGCTGGAGCGTGAAATTGAGAATCTCACGCTTTACCGCAATCACCTTAAATCTTTGGTTGAAAATCAGGAGCAGGAACAGGCAAGCCTGAACCAGCAGTTGGAAGAGATCGCTCTGACACGTCAGGGTGTTGTCCCTCTGATGTATCGCATGATTGATGATCTCGATGTCTGGGTCAGTCAGGATCTTCCTATTAAATCAGCACAGCGCCAAAATCGCGTGGATGGTCTGAAAACCTTGATGACGCGCGCCGATGTGGCAGATGCGGAAAAATTCCGTCGCATTCTCGAAACCTACCAAATCGAACTGGATTACGGCGCCAAGCTTGGCATCTATCAGGAAACGCTGCCTCTGGATGGCGTCGAAAGAGACGTCGACATTTTGCACCTTGGGCGTCTGTCTCTCGTGGCGAGAAGCCTCAATGGTGATGCTTTCTGGTTCTATGATCAATCGACCACCAAATGGCTACCTGTTGATAAGCGAGCTTACGAAGCCATTCAACAAGCGTTTGATGTCGCCAATAAAAAGCAGCCTCCTACACTGATGGCGTTGCCGTTGTCTATTTCTATGGTGAAGGGGGCAGCGCAATGAAAACATTCTCTGTATTAGTGCTGAGCGCCTTACTTCTGAGTTCGCCTGCTTCGGCGAATCTGGTGAGTGACACTAAAGCCGCTCAAGCTGAATCAAAACAGCATAATGTTGTCCGTGAAGCCGGATTCAACACAACCGAGCAAGCACTGAAAACCAAACTTGCTGAGCTGCAGGCTGAGCAAGCCGCATTGGAAGCAGAAGCGGAACAATTGAGCACAACGTTCAGTACCAATGAGGAAACGCTGGCAGCGTTGGAAGAAACACTGCGATTGGAAACTGGCAGCTTAGGCGAAGTGTTTGGCGTGGTGCGTCAAGCGGGCCGTGAAGTGAATGCTGAGCGGTATAACGCCCCGGCAACCATCAATCAACCTGACATGGACAAGGCGTTGGATGCCATCTCCGATGCGAAATCTTTACCTTCTTTACCTACGTTAACGGCTTTCTGGAAAGGCATGCTGCAAGAGCTTAAAAACAGTGGTGAGATTGGGTCTGAATCCGTCAGTGTACGTGACAGTAACGGTGTGGTGACGCCTCAGGACGTGTTGCGCCTCGGTAATATTGGCCTTGTTAACAATGACGGTTATCTGGAATGGGATAGTACCCGCCAGCAAGCTAATGAGCTTCCAGCTGTGGATGGGGGGTTGAACAGCGCGTCGATTTCTTCATTGCCAAGTGGAGAACTTGCGCTGGTGGATCCAACCCGTGGCACTGTGATCAAACAGTTAGCAAACACACCGACATTGGCAGACAGATTTGATCAAGGTGGTGTCGTCGGGAAAATCATCGCAGCGCTGTTAGCGGTAGGACTCATCATCGCTCTGGTGCGTGGCTTCAGCATGTTCCGTGCGCGTATTGCTATTGCCAAACAAATCAGAACGCCAATGCAGCCTGGGAACAACCCGCTAGGCCGTATTCTTAATGTGTACCGAAACGAGCCAGATCGCTCACTCGACACGCTGGAGCTTCGCCTGATGGAAGCCATCATGGATGAACAGCAACATTTCGAGAAAGGCTTATCCATGCTGAAACTGCTGGCAGCACTGGCGCCAATGCTGGGGCTTCTTGGCACAGTGACAGGGATGATTGAAACCTTCCAGGTGATCACTCAGTACGGTAATGGCGACCCAACAATTATGGCGGGCGGCATCTCGATGGCATTGGTGACCACGGTATTGGGTCTGGTCGCGGCTATCCCGCTTCTGCTTGCTCACAACATTCTAAGCACTCAGGCAGATACGCTGCGTGGCACGCTGGAAAAAGTGGGTGTCAGCCTTGTAGCGGAGCAATCTGAAACCTCGAATAACGTTCGACCAATAGTGAAGCTGGCATGACAGAAGTGACGTTTCTGGAGCTGCCGAGCGTTCAAGATTGGTGGCTCTCTCTGAATGATTTTATGACGCAAGGCGGCCCCGTGCTATGGGGCTTAGCCTTGGTGGCGGCCTTGAGTTGGTTGTTGGTCTTTGAGCGCCTTTTGTTTCTGATTGCCGCTTATCCTGGCTTGAAGAAACAAACCATTGCTAAGTGGCAATCAAGGGAAGACAAAACTTCCTGGGTTTCGCGTTCTATGCGTGAAAGCTGGTTGTTTGAAGCTCATACCCAGCTTTATCGTAATCTTAATTTCCTGAAAGCGCTGGTGGCAATTTGCCCCATGCTTGGCTTGCTGGGCACAGTGACAGGGATGATATCTGTGTTTGACTTAATGGCGCTGGAAGGGACGGGAGAGCCCCGTTCAATGGCAGCGGGGATTTCACTGGCGACTTTGCCCACCATGGCAGGTATGGTCATCGCATTGGCAGGGTTATTTGCCCATGCCCGTTTGCAGAAAACCTGTGAACGCCGTGAGGCTTCATTGGCTCAGGCACTAAGGAGTCAGGCATGAGATTTCAACGTCATCAAAAACAGCGTGAAGATGCACAAATCGATCTGACGTCGATGTTAGATATCGTCTTCATTATGCTGATCTTCTTTATCGTCACCAGCACCTTTGTACGTGAATCCGGGGTGGATGTGAACCGCCCAACAGCGAGCAATGCGACCGCACAAAAAAGCGTTGGCATTTATGTGGCGGTAACGGCAAACAATGATATCTACATCGACAAAACACGTGTCGATGAAGAACGTGTTGAGGCAACATTGACCCGTTTGGTGAGCGAGCAACCTGAAGCATCACTGGTGATTCAGGCGGACGAGCACGCTTACAGCGGTACGGTTGTGAAAGTGATTGATGCAGCGAAAGGTGCAGGCATCGTGAAGATTGCGTTGGCAGCGGAGAAACCCTAATGCTGCGAATGCTATTAGCAATGCCGATGGGGTTGCTGAGCGCGTTTGGTCTTTTCGCGCTCATGGCTACCATGGTTGCTGCACCTTCTGGTTCCTCAAAAGACGAAGATTTGCCATTTGCTTTCGACGTTTTTATGACTGAACCGGAAAGTGAGATAGAACGCCGTGACCGCGTTGCACCGCCTAAGCCTGACGTTCCACCTCCACCACCAAGTACGCAAATGAGCGCGCCTACAGCGGCAGCGACCACCCCTTCCATTCAGGCAGTGATGCCGGATATTGCGATGGATATTCAGGTCGATGGTATGAACATCAACATGCCTGCGATAAAAGCTGCGCCTGCACCAGCCGTGGGCGAATTAACGCCGTCATTTGGACAGGGTAATCAGGCCGTGATGCCACTGGTGCGTGTTCAACCTAGCTATCCTGCCAAAGCCTTACGCCGCGGTATTGAAGGTTATGTGGTGGTGAGTTTTACGATTGATGAAGAAGGCCGTCCCACCGGCTTGAAAATCATCGAGGCGTCTCCAAAACGCATCTTTGACCGAGAGGCGCTGCAGGCACTGAAAAAATGGAAATACTCGCCGTTGTTGGTTGAAGGAAAACCTGTTCCTCAGCCGGGTCAGACAGTAAAACTGGAGTTTGCACTCACAAAATGAAGCGTTTCATCCAACAATTAGTGAGTCGTCGCTCAGTGCTTATCTTGCTGGTGGGCGTATTGTTCTTACCTTCTTCCAATGCCGCTGAGCTATCCGCTGTAACGGCGAGGCAATTGCAGAAGGCGCTCGAATTCCAAGCGGAAGAACAGTGGCAACAAGCCGCTGAGGCATTGGAGAGCGCAGCGAAACCCACCGACTATGACAACGCCTTCGTAAATCGTATGCTCGGGGTGGTTTATTGGCAAAAAGGCGAGACACTCAAAGCCATCAATGCCCTCTATGCGTCGGTGAACAGTCATGTGCTGGAAGCAGAAGCGCAGCAAGATTCTGAACGTATGTTGGCAGATTTGCTAATGACTCAATCGCGTTACCAGGATGCACTCAAGCTTTACTATCCGCTGTCAGAAACACCGGAACTGTCCCGCAAAGACCATGGCGAGATATGGCTGCGTATCGCTCAGGCCCATTATCAGGATGAGCAGTACAGTAAAGCGCTTAAAGGTATCAATGCCCACTTGAAGCTAGCATCTGCTGAGCCCTCTTCTTTGTCGTTGAAATTAGGTTCGCAACTGAAGCTTAAACACTGGAAAGGTTCGACCCGCACGCTTAAGCAATTGATCGCGATTGAACCGGGCAAGAAAACCTGGTGGATACAGCTGGTGGGTAGTTACCAACGCTTGAACGACAAAAATCAGATGCTCAATACTCTGGTGCTGGCAACGCGCGAAGGTATAAAGCTGTCCGATTCTGAAAAGATGATGATGGCACAGCTTTATCAGCAACAGGGCGTGCCGGAGAAAGCTGCCGCAGTCATGGCGGTAGTGAATCAAGGCGGTGAAGATACGACGCGCCTTGTGATGGAAGCATCTTATTGGCAGCAAGCCAAAGAGTGGGATAAGGCGATTGGTGCCTGGGAACGTGCTGCTACAGATGCCCCCAAGTATTACTGGGTCGCTGCGCAGTTGTCGCTTCAACATGGCCACTATCGAAAGGCGTTATCGCTGCTTGATAAAGTCGACAATCCCGAAAAAGCCTCAGACGTAGAGCTTGCCCGCGCGCTGGCCTACGACAAGCTTGATGAGCTCGATAAAGCACTCCTCCATGCGAAAAGAGCCGATGCGCTTAAACCATCATCGCAAAGCCATTCGTGGATTCAGTACCTTAGCCAGAAAACGAAATAGGCTTGATTTAACTGGGCATCAAGCCTTCCCACCACCACACTACAAATTCCAAAATACTCGTTGATTAGTACATCAATATCACTTTATTATCAGGCTTCGGCCTGATAACACTCTGTAAATGTGTTAATGATTGGTTAAAGATTCGGCATGATTATCTGTCGGTTATGGAAAACACACCCCAGAGCAAACCGCTCGCCTGTAAGAGAAGTACCCTGAATGACGTTAGACCTCATCACAGAAATCCTAGGATGGACCTCTGTCGCTTTTTATATTGGTATCACGATTTTCAACAGCATGAAATTCACCCGCTTTGCCGCGTTCGGGTCGGCGGCAAATGACACGCTGTGGGCATTTCTCATGGGTTGGTGGCCGAAAGTTATTCTGAACCTTTCGGTTGCTTCACTAAACACTTACCGCTATGCGAAAGATTTCACCAATGCCTCTAAAACAGTGATATTAGCGTTAGGTGGCGTGATGGCAGCGGGTATTCTTTATATTGCTTATGTGGCGGTTACCGCTTTTATTGCCGATCCAACATTGCCAGTGGCACTGCAGTTCGCTGACCTAGGTATCATTTTGTTGGCACTCTACATGACTACGCTAACCAACTACCGCAAGTTGATGCTGCTATCAGGCTTTATTGGTATGGCGGCTTACTATGGCAACCCGCAGATGATGATCATCAAGGCGCTGGTTATCGGCATCATGAGTTACAAGCTGATGTTTGATAAATCGCAGAAGCTGGAAACGGCCGAAGCGGCATAAACTGATAGAAGTGTAAAAAAGGCATCTCATAGAGATGCCTTTTTTTATGCTGTTGATTTATCAATAAAACGATGAGATTGTTGCCTGAATTATAAAAGGATTACCGGAGCAGTAGAAAGGTAATGACTCAATAAGGAGAAGTGATGAAAGGAAGCTGTCTTTGTGGCGCTGTTCAATATGAAGTTAAAAAGTTAAGTTCACCCATTACGCACTGTTCTTGCAGTGCCTGCCGAAAATCTAACGGCGCTGCGTTTAACACCGCGGCAGCGGTTCTTCCAGAAGACTTTCAATGGTTGAAAGGTGAAGAGAAAGTCTCTCAGTTTGAATCCTCACCGGGCACAGAACGCCACTTTTGTTCGGTGTGCGGCAGTCCACTGGTGAAAATGAAAAAGGGCGGTGCCTTTCACGCACTGCGGGTTGCATCGCTGGATGAAGATCCTGGGCAGATCCCAGAGCTTCGCATATGGAAGTCAGATGAAGTCAGCTGGCTGAGTTATGAACATGAGATGCCACAATATGATGAGTGGCAGCCTGGCCGATAACAAAAAAGCACCGAAAGGTGCTTTTTTAGCTTCAGGTTGTTTGGGTTTAGGCTTATCGGACAAAGCCATCATCGATACAAATTCTCACGCAGCGCTCTGCAGCCTTGGTCGCATCTTCCTTGCTCTTGAATATTGATAGTGATTTATCAGAGTTCATGAGCTCATAGGCTTTTGATTCGGCTTTACCTTGTCCTGAAGGTGAAGTGAAAGAAAATGAGGCAGCGAACCCTCCCAGATCTTCCCTTTCGTTAACCTTCACTATGTAACTGATATTATTGTGCGTTCCTTTCATGCTCTTTGTCCTATTATTGTTACATATGTTTAACAAAGTAGACATAAAAGTTGAGGTCGTCAAAGTTCTTTCAGTATAAGTGCTTGTATATGCATTCACTTGAACTAACTGCATAAAAAAGCCCAAAAGGTGACAGTGTCACACGTTTCGGGCTAAGGGCAGAAATAAGGAGGTTCAGGTTCTGATTCCTGGGGGGTAGTTTTAGATTCTAACTCCACCAAGTGCCATATCTTCACATCTCGGACAATCATCAGAACAACGTGTTATGGAGGGGGTAGTGCGAAATGCCTGAGCACATACTTCGAGCAACGCTTCGAGTGGATATGCTGTCCAAATGCTTTCCCCAACCCGCTTTTCAGACTGGATTGGTGATAGGTAAGGCTGAAGATGGGTAAACCCTTCAGAACAAGACCCCACACATGTCTCAACGACGCCCCGATGGGCTGTTTGCGCCCAGCGACGGAACAGCGCTTTTCCAGCTAATTGCTCTGCATAATGAATAGGTGTAATGCTGTTTGGGGTGACTCCTATTGAAAGCACAACGGCATTTCTGGCTTGAGGAGATTGGTAAACACCGTAGACATTGAAATCGTCTTGGGGGGCGAGCACTGCTTGAGCGAGCGGACCCACTGCCGCGTAGCTATTCATCGGATGCTCAGTTCTGAAGCGTTTGGGGTGGTTAAGTACCGCTTTTGCAAAAGCGCCCATTGAAGGTTCAATGTCATTGGCATCGGCGTCGTAAGGAGAGGGATCTGTTTCAAGTTCTCCACGATAACCATTTTGCGAGTATTCGACACCATCGGGCGACAGACACATAGGAAAATAGGTAAATGTCGGCGCGACCACGGTGCAACCGGCAGAGAGAAAAGTCTCCAGCAGCCACTCTGCGCCGCCTTCAAATCCGCCAAACGAACGCATTGCGCAATGTGCAAAAACGACTTTGCCAGAAAGATTAAGTGCTTCGATTGCCGTCTTTATGTCATTCACTGTGGTACTCACAGGGAGGTTTCCTTATCAGTTTCTTTGATCGTCAGAAGCGAAGACAAATACTCAAGACGACTGCTACTTTGCATCATGCCTCCGGGTCGGTAATGTTCTTGCCAAAGTTCGCGATAACGCTGAATCAACGGCTGCAAACTCGCCTGCAACATCTGTTTGCGCTCATTACTGAAATTCTGTGTAAGGCGATGCTCTTCTTCTGTATACCCTTTCACAATGAGACATGCCATCTCTAACGCATCAATAGTCCAAAGAAGGTCGTTTCTCAGTTCGTTATCTGGGAGTGGGCCGAGCCGTGCCTTCCAGCTGTTCAGTTCAGCGAGTGAGTGATCAAGATTATGGGTGCTGAGCCCCTTCATCCGCTTAATATGGCGTCCTGATTGCTGGTCGAACAACACTGGACCAAAAAAGGCGCAGTTAGGTGTTTCAATCCCGGTGGTTCGGTAAATATCTTGCAGTGCGGTCAACGCATTTAATTCAATCTCAGACGCATCAGGGTAATACCAACTCAGTGGAATAATCATATCACTGTCAGTTTGCTGCTCTTCCCCCCATGCCATGGCGGCGCCGAAAGCGTAGCCAGGAATCGGCATGGCGTGCTGTTGGCCGTGTCCCATGTCACCCCATTCGGTTACCATATAGCCTTCTGCCCCATACCTTTTTGCCGATTTAGCGGCGCGACGCATATGTGTCGTGGCGGCGTCCCATCTGCCTGCGACAGAAGCAAAGCAGTCTGTGGAAACCACAACGTGGAATGGGTATCTGAACAGCGCCAACTGCTTGTGTTCTGCGTCGAAGGGGTGGTCTGCTTCGTAACCCCAGTTCAGCAAGGTGAGGTTTTCGGGGAGCTGATCGATAAGATTCGGATAACGGAACAACATGTCACTGAAAATCTGGCATTGCTTGCCTTTTGAGTTTGCGATTTCCAACACCTTGTTGAGGTAGTTGAGGAACACTTTTCCTTTGCCGAAAATCTCGCAGGCGGATTTGCTCGCGCCAATCCCCAAATCCATGGTTTCGTCGAAGTTAATGTTCAGGATATCACTGGAAAAATTGGGCGTGAGCTCTGAGAGTAATCCATCAACAAATTCTGCGGTTTGTTCGCCGATGGGGTTTAAGCCAAAGGCACCGGCCCTGAAGTCACCGCGTTGATCCAAAAAGCCGCTGGTTTGCTCTGCCAGGTGTTGATACTCAGGGTGACACAGCCACTTTTCCATATGCCCGAACGTCGCCTGATTTGCCACCAGCTCGATGCCTTGCTGGTGGCAGTAAGCATCGATTTCCCGGATTTCTTCCGCTGTCATTGGCGAATAGTTGCGCCATACCGTTTCGTGCTTTTGGTAAGCAAATGTGTGCTCGGTATAGAGTTGGAATTGGTTGAAGCGTAGGGCACTGAAGTAATCAATCAACCTTTTCAGCGTCTCCATGGTTGGAACGCGATCCCGGCTGATGTCCAGCAATACTGAGCGAGTTGGGAAATCGGGCCAATCTTCAATGACTGCGTCTTCTCTAACGACCGCTTGTGTCTCTATCAATTGGTTGACCGTAAGGTGCGCGTAACGAATACCTTCGAGATCGCTGTATTCAATCAAAACACTGTTGTCAGCAAAGCTGATTCTAAAACCTTGTTCCTGTAAAGAAGGGTCGTGTCGGTAAGTGAGCGCCGCATGATGCAATTTTGCGCCAAAATTAACCGGGCAAGTCGTCAAAAAACTTGAAACACAAATACGCTTACTGGCATATCCAGCGATATAACGTTTTGGTGCAGGAAATATGGTTACCATCAGACGTCCTTGTCATTAACCCTAAATTGAAAGATTACCGTTCTGTTTGAGACTTAGGCTCTCTGCCAGTTTTAGTTCTGGTGTAAGCAACTTTTGCCAGGCCATTGAGGCCGCGCCCATCGCTGCGGCCTGTGGCCCCAGCAACGAAAATTCAATATTGGGTTTCACGATCAGGGAGCCGGTTAATGCGTCGCTGTGTTTGCGAAGGGAAGACGCCAGCTCAGAGCCGAAAGAGAGACCATTGCCGCCAATAACAATGCGGCGGATGCTCATCAAGCTGCAAAGGTTTACAGCGAGGGCAGAGAACTCTTCAATGATCACACTGGGTGTCGGCTCTGCGCCGCGCATTAGCTGCTGGCTATTGAACTGGCCCGCCATGTAGTTCTCACCGTAGAAGAGTTGGCGGTTGAGGATAACGCCAACACCAATGCCAAGACGATGGTAAAGCTCCCGGGCATGGTGAGTAGAAAGCAGCACATAGAGGAAATGATCGTAAGGCAGGCTGCGTTGTTGCATCAGTTCGCCCCAGGCTCCGCAATTGGCATCATTGTCGAGAAAAACAGGGTAGGGGAACAGGCGTTTGAACTGATTGGCGAAGTTAATGTTAGTGCGGGCAGTCAGTGCATGGGAAACCAACAGCTGACTCTTATCGGGGTCGATCACGCCCGGCATGCCAATACCGATGGCGAGAATCCGCGGAAACAGTTTTTGTATGGTATCGACACAGGGAACGAGGACATCCAACAGGGCCTTATCGATAGAAGCCTGAGTGTCGATGGGTAACATGTCGTGATAAACGACTTGGCCTAGCAAGTTGACGACGGAAACTTTCAACGTGTCAGAGTTGACATCCACACCAATGAGCACACCAAAGTCGGGGTTGAAGACGAGGGAAACTTTAGGACGACCGCCTTTGCCCGTCACGACCTGTGGTTGCTCGAGGATCATCCCGATGTCCAACAGATGGTTGACGGTTTTGGTGACTGTGGATTTATCTAACCCCAGCTTTGCCGCGACATCTATACGAGAGACGCCGGGGGATTGCCACAGGGAATTGATGATGCCGGCCGTATTATTGGTGCGGCTCAACTTGATTGACAAGGCTTTAGTTTCCAAAAACAACTTAACACAAGATCATGTTATTGACAGTGTTGAAAAAAACAACGAATTGCCCAGAAAACCCTGCGGGTTTAACAACATAAGTTCAATAGATTGAAGTGACTCGAATGGGGGCTGAAATAAGTGAGCTGAATATCAAATACCTTCGAGCAGTAACATCTCAGGATGCAACCACTCTTTGTGGGGATTTAACACTTAATTAGCCTTAGAGGAAACGTCATGAAATAGTGACTGAATATTCATGCTACTGAAACATGGGGAACCCACCATACCCGTGCACTCCGATATAAGCAAATAACCTAAATCCTGCTTCATCAGGTTGTTTGGGTATGCACTATTCACTCTCTGGTTTTGTCCCTGTAAAGGGTTTAAACACCAAGGTCACAGACCATGGCCTCAGCCTCTTTGCGCTGAGGTTTTTTTTTCGCAGTCACCAAACAAGAAAGCATCGCCTGAGCGATGCTTTTCCGGTTGTTTCTATTCAATACAAAATCGGGTCTATTGGGTCGGGTTGGTTGTTGGCGAAGAGATCGCTCATGGTAACGGTATTGCTATCAACACCGTGCAGCATAATGGTCACTTTGTCCTCAAAGTCGATGACCATATTAGAACCCATTTGTTTGATGATGTAGGAGGTATCCTCATCCGTGCGGTATTCATCGCTGTAATAGTGGAAGTTGAGGCTGTCGACACCGACTTCAAAGTCTTTGATGCGAACCACTGAGTTAGTCGGGTCGATATCTTCATGGGCTTCGAATTCGTAGAACCGGAATATGTCCGCACCTTCTCCACCAATACAAAAGCTGACGCCAGACTGCGCCGCCCCTAAATCGCGGAAGGAGAAAATGTCGTTGCCTGAGCCGCCATCCATGGTGCAGTTTTGTGAACTTTCTGATGACAACACATCGTTACCTGAGCCACCTGAAAGCACATCACGGTATTCACCACGATCATCGCTGGGGTGGTTTTTACTCAGCAGTTGATCGTCGCCCGAGCCTCCGCGCATGACGTTGCTACCATAGCGAGAATAGATGAAGTCATTACCAGCGCCGCCAACGAGCAGGTCGTCGCCGTAACTTCCAAAGATATCGTCATCGCCCTTGTAAGCAATGACAGTGATATCATCAGTGTCTTGTTCCAAGTTGAAATAATCGCGCTGGGTTGAGCCGTAAAGGAAATCGACATCAGACTCGCCATAAATCTCAACTGGCTCATTCGAAATTACCGACATGTTCAGCACCTTCCTTGTTGATTTGATAGTGAATTCCTACCACATACAGATTCACACAAATTGTCGGATTTGCATGAACTAATTTCGAGACAGGCGTGTTAGAACTCCTTACACCAAGTAGAGCGCGGGTTTGAGCGGATTCGCAGATTTGCCGGATGACTGTATTGTTGGAAGCTATGAGTTGCAGTGTCGGTAAAGTCAGGCCAAGAGGTTGCTGTATATCACATGCTGCGGGATACTCGAAAATTCCTCCCGCCTTTTCAGGAATTTCATGGAATGAATAGAAATGTCTGGTTGTTGGCACTTTGTCAGGCGCTGTTAATGAGCGGCAACATTGTGCTGATATCTGTAAATGGATTGATAGGCCAACAACTTTCACCCAGCGACACTTGGGTGACACTGCCGGTTTCAACCCAGTTTGTCGGCCTGATGATGGCGACGATTCCTGCATCTCTCATCATGGCGAAAATTGGACGCAAGAATGGCTTCCGACTCGGCAATATCATCGGTATTTTCGGGGCACTACTTTGTGTCTATGCCCTGCAACAAGGGGCGTTTTGGCTGTTTTGTTTTAGTACCTTGTTATTAGGTGTCGGGATTGGTTTTGGCACCCTGTACCGCTTTGCGGCGATAGAAGTGAGTGACCCCGAAAGCCGCGACAAGGCGATTTCTCTGTCCATGGCAGGTGGCGTGTTAGCAGCGATTCTTGGACCTAACCTTGCTATTGCCAGCCAACATTGGCTACCTGGTACCCATTTCAGTGGCGCTTTTATCGGAATCACTGTCCTTTATATTTTCTCTCTACTGGTACTGAATTTTATTGCCTTACCCGCAGCTGTACCGTCACAAGACCAACCAGCAAAAAGCCCGGTAGGTCAAATTCTTAAAGCGCCGGGTTACCTAGTGGCTGTTATCGCAGCCGTTGTCGCTTATGCGGTCATGAATCTGTTGATGACAGTGACACCGATTGCCATGCATAAACACGGTTTCCATTTTGAGCAGGCGGCCTTAGTCATTGAATGGCATGTACTGGGGATGTTTGTACCCTCTTTCTTTACCGGCAGTATTATCGGAAAAATTGGTGCACGCATGACGATACTTCTTGGAAGTCTGTTTTTCGTTGGCTGTATTCTGGTGAACCTTAACGGCGTCTCTGAATGGCATTTCCGTATTGCTTTGGTATTGCTGGGTGTCGGGTGGAATTTCATGTTCATTGGCGCGACCAGTCAACTGACTCAAACTTACTTGCCACAAAACAAGCCACGTGCCCAGGCAATCAATGAATTTGCCGTGTTTGGTAGCGTCACACTGACAGCATTGATGGCCGGTAACCTTGAGGTGAACTTAGGTTGGCAGACCCTGAATTTGGTGATGCTTCCTTTTGTTTGTGCGGTTCCTCTTATTTATCTGTTGTTTACCAGAACACCAAAAAAGGTTGAGGCTTAGCCTCTTTCTTTTGCTTTATTTTTCGGGTTCAGAAAACCCGCTTTCAGTGCCTTTCGACTGCTATCTTTAGAGAATGACTGTATACCCAAACGACCTGAAGATGCTCGCATTCAGAGGTCATCAATGCGTTCAATTCGAGGCAAATTCTACGAGGAATAGTGGTTCTATTTCCGTGGAATTTAACGAAGAAGTGGGCGCAT
>NZ_LASY01000043.1:0-56985 GCF_000973155.1 Grimontia sp. AD028
GCTACACATCGAAGCCTCTGCCTTGCATAAAACCCCCACAAACTGCTGCAAAAATCATCACCAAAGGTCAACAGCCCCTAACGAAAGTAGGCTTCCTCGGCCATCAGCGAGACGCGTGGCCGAACTGATGTACCAAACCTACGTTGGAATGCCGCAACGGCTGACACGGACTCATCGACCACTTCCAATGCCACTATCTGATCAAACTCGTCCACGTAGAGCCTGAGATTGCCAATGTAAATGGCTCTGTCATCAACGCGCACCAGATACTTCATCACTTCAGGAAAGGCTAAGGGCAAGTAAGCAAGCTCATCGACTTCCCCCTTTGCGCGCTCAAGTTCCGTTACCTGCATAGTTTGCCTGGGCAACGCAAAATAGAAGGGCTGACCCCAGTCAGCCAATATGCCTATGCTTTCTCCGTTGTTTCCCACATCGGCAGAAAGCCACAAAAGTACCCTTTCGTTCGCGAAAGGCTTAAAAGTATCAGTCTCTTGCTTAAGATCTTGCGCTATCACGGCAGGGATTATCGATATTTCCCCCACTACCATCACTTGATCATCTTTGATCTGAGAAAAATCCACCAGCGTATCTGATCTAGTGTTATTCGACGCGCAGCCAGAAAGCAGGAACAAGGGAAAAGCCAGCCATACCAAGCTTCGACGGAGCAAGGTCGCCGCCATCTCAAGGTATTTGGGTTGAGGAATGTAATGTTCTAAAGCCATGGTTCAACCTTAGTACACGCACACTAAAACGCCGCCTAATTGGTGAGATGAAATTAATTTCTGGTACTTGCGGTCAATTACTCCACTAACGTGGACTTTCTCCATGTTGGTCGCTCAAAAACTACGATAAGGTAACGATTATGCTTAACTGGGATTCTGTGATTACCACTGCCAAAAATGGCAACCCTGTTCCACCCCGCCGGGTTGAAAAATCAGAGGTGGAGTGGCAGGCCGAGCTAAGCCAAGAGCAGTTTTACGTGACCCGCAAACACGGCACCGAACGCCCTTTCAGTTCTGAAATGTGCGGCCTGTTTGAACCGGGCATTTACACCTGTGTGTGCTGCGGCGAACGGCTGTTCAACGCGAATGAGAAGTTTGACTCAGGCACAGGCTGGCCTTCTTTCACTGCACCACTCGAAGACAACGTGGTGGCCTACAACATGGATATTTCTCATGGTATGACGCGGGTCGAAGTCACCTGCAATGTGTGTGACGCGCACCTTGGGCATGTGTTCCCAGATGGACCACTTCCAACCCGTTTGCGTTACTGCATCAATGCCGTGGCTCTCGCTAAAGAGAAGTAAGAATATCGGCACAAATAACGAGGCGCCCTCACTTTGGTGGGCGCCCTTTTATTACCAGACAGACTAAGCAGCTTCTGCATAACTTCCCATACACAACCTCATCAAGTTCAAATAATTCCCTACTTTTCATGATGTTTTCGCACTAAAGCCACACTTTGCGAGCTTGAAGGTTCTTATAATGAAACAATTCAATTTGATAACCATTTCCTTGCTGGGAAAGCATTGCACACTTATTAGCACGTGGAGTAGTTGATTCATGACAAGAGGTTCATCGGCATGGTCAGCGATCGTCATATTCATTTTCTTTGTTGCCACCTTTACCGGCACAACGCCATTTAATCTTCATGATGCGAATATCGCCCAGGTGAGCATTGCCTCCGGAATTGGGATGATTGGCTGCCTCTATGGCGGCATTCGCACCCTCGTCGCGTTGATTGCAGCTTCCACATTGGCTTTTGGTCTGGCGATTTACCGCTGGGATCCGAGCGCGCCTCTCGCACCTGCGCTGATCACTGGCGCCATCACGCCCATGGCCTGTTACCTTTCAGCGCAAATCTGGGAAAGGCTGTTCATAGGTAGCGGCGTTCGGTTTGAAACGCTGAAACACTACGTACTGCAAGTGTGTATTCTGCCGGGCTTTCTCGTGGCACTCGTTACTGCATCCGATTCGCTGTACGGTGGTTACACGGGTGACGGCAACTACTTTTACGACCTTTACGAACTCACATCGACCTATGCCCTTGGCATTCTGCTGGTCGCACCTTTCTATCAACTCTGGCGACTCGAAAGGAAGCCTTTGCAGCAATTTACGCGAAACGCTTTGCTGGCAATCATCTCCTATCTAGGGTTAACCGTTCTTGCTTTTGTTGGCAGCGCACCGGGACTGATATTTGTTGCACCTGTCATCCCCGTTATATTGGCCTTTAAAGGGGAAGAACTGGCGTCGTTAGCTGCCCTTTTTGGTATGGGCATCATCGTCACCACCATTGCCCCCTACAATCTCGGCCCCTTTGATTTGCCTGACAAGGTGGAAGGCCATGCTTCGTTGATGACCTATGTGCTAATGAGTGTGATCATGCCGTTAGCTATTGGCCTTCACGTGCGACGATTGAACGTGGTTTCACGTTCGCGGGATAAATGGCAAACCAAAGCCAATACTGACCAACTGACCGGACTTCCAAACCGCTATGCGTTTTTCCCTGAACTTGCGAAACAGTTTGAAGATGCTGCCCAGAATCAGGGAAAATTGGTGGTCGCCATGATCGATGTTGATCATTTCAAAGTAGTGAATGACACCTATGGGCATGCGGTGGGTGATGTGGTGTTAATGGAAATCGCCTTACTAATGCAAGAAGAAATGCGCGATTCAGATTTGGTTGCGCGGATTGGCGGTGAAGAGTTTGCCATCCTATTTCCCAGCAGCAACGAAGAGCAGGCACTCAAGGCACTCGAACGTTTACGCCTGCGCTGCGAAAACCATATTGTCAGTTATCAGGAGTTTGAACTGAGTGTCACCATCAGTATTGGCGCCGCCGTGTATCAATCACCTGAGTCTAAAGATGCCCTTCTGGGTCGCGCAGACGGCCTGCTTTACCAAGCCAAGCATGGCGGAAGAAACCGGACTGAGATCGCGTAAGTAGGCATCAACGATCAGCAATGCCGCCGCGGGTCAGAAGATAAGGATCCAATAACGCTTCAAGTTTTTCGCGCGACAACTCAGTTTCTTCTTCCGCCACATCAATAATCGGACGATTCTCGGCATACGCTTTTTTGGCAATCGCTGCCGCTTTGGCATAACCGATCACCGGGTTCAATGCCGTTACCAAAATCGGGTTTCTCGCCAATACGGCTTCTACTTCATTCTCTCTGACTTTGAAGCTAGAAATCGCTTTTGTAGCAAGCATGGTTAAGCCATTTGAAAGCAGGTTGATGCTCTCTAACAGCTTATCTGCCACCAGCGGTAGCATGACGTTCAGCTCGAAATGCCCTGACTGGCCAGCCAGACCCAATGTTGTGTCATTCCCCATCACCTGTGCAGCCACCATAGCGGTTGACTCAGGAATGACTGGGTTTACTTTCCCCGGCATGATAGACGAACCAGGTTGCAAGCCTTCAAGCTCAATTTCTCCCAGCCCAGCCAAGGGGCCAGAGTTCATCCAGCGTAAGTCATTACTCACTTTCATCAACGCCACTGCCAGATTCCTCAGCTGACCCGAAAGTGCCATGGTCGCATCCAGACTTCCCATGGCGTTAAAGGGGTGCGGGTTGGCTTCAAACCGGATACCGGTGAGCGCAGACACTTCGGTTGCAAACAGCGCAGCAAACTGCGGGTGTGCATTCACACCAGTTCCTACTGCCGTGCCACCCTGAGCCAGTTTCTTCATCCCTTTCAGACTGAATACAACGCCTTCGTAGCAGCCTTCGAATTGATGTCGCCAAGCCTCCAGTTCTTGCCCAAAGGTGACGGGCATGGCATCCATCAAATGGGTGCGACCTGTTTTGACGATGTGCCCAATCTCATCTTCTTTCACGCTGATGGCATCCATCAATACCGAAATGGCTGGCAACAGGCGGCTTTCTACTTCAAGGACAGTGCTGATTTGAATGGCGGTCGGAACGGAATCATTACTGCTTTGACTCATGTTCACATGATCATTCGGTGACACCGCCATCCCACATTTAATGGCTGACAGTGTGGCAACGACTTCATTCATGTTCATGTTGGAACTGGTGCCTGAGCCAGTCTGGAACACGTCGACCGGAAAATGCTGCAGGTGATCACCCGCGATGACTTCATCACAACTCTCGGTTATCGCCTCAGCGATCTGTGGGTCAAGCAACCCCAGACTGCTGTTGATACTGGCAGCACAGTATTTCACCATCGCCAGTGCTTGGATAAATGGCACCGGCATGGTGCGTCCGCTAACGTTGAAATTATCCACTGCACGTTGAGTCTGCGCTTGATAGAGCGCATTCTGCGGCACATCGACCACACCCATACTGTCCCGCTCGGTGCGGGTAGCGTTGTTCTTCATCGCGTTATCCCTGCTAACTGGATCTCAATGCCTGTATGACCCCTAACTTCCAGTATGACCCCAATACTGAAATTTACTGTCTCACTGGCGCATGGCACTTTCTTTCTGACATTGGAAAGCCCTGTGAAAGACACATTATTTCGCTTAACATACGCCGTAATCTCGACTCTAACGCAAGGCGTAAAAACATGAATGATGACGATATCCTGACCAGTGAGAATCTGATTGAGATCGTTGAAAACCAATTGGCTGACAACAACCCGAAGAAAGTGAAAGAAACGCTGATGCGTCTTCGCATGACGGGCTCAACACAAGAGGAAGCGCTGGAATACATCGCCTGCGCACTGATGGTTGAGATTTATGACGTGGCAAAAGGCGAAGGGGAATTCAATCTCAAGCGCTACGAAGAACACTTGGATATGCTGCCAGAAATGCCTTGGCAGGATGATCTGGAAGACTAAGGTCTTTACATTCTTCACCTCCAACACTAAAAAAAGCGCCCCAGGGCGCTTTTTTTGTATTCGAGCTTCACGATTGATGCGATTAAACCTGCTCCATCGGCACTGACATCACGCTAAGATCGTTGAGCCAATAAAGTAGGAAGATGTGGCAAACCACCACCACTGCCGTCAACAAGGCTCGCATCATGGTGTACCAGAAGGGATAAACCCCTTTGAACATCAGCACCACTTCCAGAATAAACAGCACGGCAAACGACACAATCAATAAATAGATGGAATAAGGCAACGGCATCAGCAATGCACCGACTGCCACCAGTGAAAATACGATACCTACCGTTAAGCCGTTGGTTGGTTTGTCCGGTCTTGCGCCGCTGATGGTCATACCCCACACGGCCCCCGAAAGGAATGCCAGAATCATTGCACTGTAGCTATTGAAGGCATACACCAGCCCATGCTGCCAGGCATCCGGCCAGACAGGGAGTAAAATGCCGAAAGCAATGAACGGGATAAGTCCCAATGCACCGTATATCAACGCTGTTTTCTTCATAACTAGCTCGCTTTTTTATTCCTTATTTCTCGCTACGCAATCTGAGAAGTCAACCGATCAGTCCTGAAGTAAAGGATGCCCTTCAGGAAGCTGCTTATGGATCCAAAGCACCAGTTTATGCTTCATGTTTGGCCCATCTTCTTTGTCTGACGCGAGAGGCGTTAACACCTTATCTTCGACTAACAACCTGTAAATGCACTCAATTTTTATTTTATTCGACGTCCCCTCATCGAAGGTAGCGAAGCCACGTTTACGGGCGTATTGCTCACCAATCTGGAGCGCTTTTTTGAGCAACTGTGCCTCATGCTTAATCTTTTTCATGGTGTTACTCCGGCTGTTGTTTTCGCCAGCATAGCAGACGATAAGAGGGAACAGTGTGACCATTACCGAGAGAAGCTCAAACACAGCATGACTTATCAATACCCTAGCCGCAAAATAGTGTCTCTAACGACTCAAGATACAGATGAAATGGACACTCGCTCTCAACACTACCTTAACGCATTCCTAGATACTCTTTCCCCGGAACAACGTGCCAACTACATCAGCTTTTCAGCAGACTATTTCTGCGCCGACGAACACAACGCCAATACGTGTGCGGAACTGATTAAGAAAGGCGAAAAACGCGCAAGTTGTAGCATGGAGCTTTGGTACAGCCAAGAAGGTGAAGAACGCCCACAAGTCGGTCACCTGCATGTTGTGACCGATTGGTATGGCAATCCACACTGCATTATCGAAATCACTGACGTTTCCGATTGCCCGTTTAATGAAGTCACCGCGGAATTTGCTGCTTCAGAAGGTGAGGGAGACAAAAGCTACGCGTGGTGGCGGGAAGCCCATTGGAACTTCTTCAGCAAGGAATGCGAAGAACTGGGTATCGAAATGAAAGAGGATATGCTGTTGGTGTTAGAGAGGTTTGAGGTGGTTTACCCGCGCTGAGCAAACCACTTCTTTTTCGTATCCCAAATGACCTGAAGATAAAGCTCTCCGCAGGCTTGGCAGTTGTTAAAGCCTTGAGTTTATTGGTACACCACTTGGTTACGCCCATTACCCTTCGCTTCATACAGTCGGTCATCGGCGACTTTGATTTGTTGGTCAAGATTCCCCATCACATTTGAAACGCCAATACTGATGGTCACCTGTATATTTTCCTGTTGGTGCGGTATTGGCGTTCTCTCAATGCGTTGGCGCATTTTTTCTAAACTGGCGACAAAGTCTTCGAATTGACCATCAGCCTGAATACAAAACTCCTCCCCTCCAAATCGCGCCACCACCTCATTCGGAAAATAAATTTTTAGAATGTTTGCCACCATGACAATCGTGGCATCGCCGACATCATGACCATAGTTATCGTTGACCTTCTTAAAGAAATCGATATCCAACATGGCGATGTTACGTATTCTCTCGTTACAGCCAGACGCTTCTCCAAATAGAAACCTACGGTTCCACAACCCAGTTAACGCATCCTGATTTGCCATTCGGAATAGGTCTGAATTGGCCTCTTTCATCTCAAGAACCTGATGAACACGGCAGTAGAACTCTTCTTGGTTAAAAGGCTTTTTAAGGAAGTCATTGGCACCCGCTTTTAGAAAGCGGGCAGTGAGAGTGTTGGCATCGCTTCCGGAAATTCCAAGTATCGCCAATTGGTTTTTATCAATCTTTTGGCGGACTTCATGAATCATGGAGATCCCGTCTTTAACGGGCATATCGTGATCAGTGAGTACCAAGGTAATATCCGGATGCTGTTGAATAAGTTCAAGCGCTTGTAGTCCATTCTCCGCTTGCAACGTTTGAATATACTGGTGCTCTAACAAGTGCACCAAGTGATGGCGAACCGTCATCGAATCATCCACGACCAGGCATTTATGTCGTTGATTGTTCGTCAGGCGCTGAATCAGTGGCAATAGATAAGAGACTGACACCATGCTGTCTTTCAGAATGTAGTCCAGCACCCCTTTCGCCAGCATTTTCTCACGGATGTCATCCTGAAACATGGCCGTAAGAACAATGACTCTCTCATTTTTCTCCAACAAGAGGTCAATAATTTCACCGTCTTGGGCGTCTGGTAAACAATAATCCAACACGGCGCATAATAGGTTTGGTTCTGATTTTAAGATCGTTTCTGCGGCGTCGTAACTTTCAGCCAAAAGAATCTCATAACCTGCATGAGTTAAGATTTGATTCAAATAATTTCTAAAAGCGCGACTGTCCTCTACGACCAGTATTTTTCTGCTCAAGGTCGTACCCTTATTCCCCCACAAGTAACATTTTTAACAATAGCCAACAATTCATACAGGGTTATTAAAATTTTCGACTACGACAATGCAAATCGCGCTTCCACATTCATACACTATTCAAATAGACATCACCGTTGCTCTTTAGCTGTCTATCGGCCTCATGATTTGATTCGGTTTAAAAATTATTTATAAACAATAAGTAAGAGATGAATTACTGTTTAGAAATCCGCCAAAAAACCAGCATATCCACTACGTTTCAGGGAGGTCAACACAGTGATTTTCATGGTGTAAAAAATGTTATTTTAGCGTTCTTATATATGAGAAGGCCTGTACGCATTTATTACAGAAAACGGGATATAACTTTGGAGCGATAACCTAGAGAAAATAAAAGGCAACGACAGCTTACTGGATTAATCGTTGTGGAAAACCGAAAAATCGCGAACACTGTAAAAAAAAGAAGCGAAAAAAGGTTAAGTCATGACTTTGGTTCTTACCGTGATTATTTTTCTGGCGTGTATCATTTTGCTGGCGATTGGGGTGGTATTTTCCCGCAAGCCAATCAAGAGTAGTTGCTGCGCGTCTTCTGAGCTTGATAAAGACAAACCTTCCTGCGCTGTTACTCCGCCTGATACCAAGGATTAAGAGCAATAAAAAGGCGAACCATCTGGCTCGCCTTTCTTCTAAGCTTGTGTCCGTTTAATCGTGTTCAGCTGTGATCTTGATAACTTCCACTACCACAGAACTGGCAGCTTTCAGTGACTTCACTGGCAAGTATTCGTATATCGAATGGAAATTATGCGCGCCAGTGAAAATGTTCGGGCATGGCAACCCCTTCTGGGAAAGCACTGCACCGTCATAACCGCCACGCATCGGAATAGCTTTCATCTCGATATCGTTGCGCGCGTATGCCCGCCTGGCAATATCAATCGGGAAGCCAGCATCACCTTCCAGGCTGTTTGCCACGTTCTCATAGCGATCTGCCAGCGTAATGGAAACGCTTCCTTCACCCCATAAAGCGCCACAGCTTTCAGCAAGGTTTTTCAGGAAGTTCATGCGGGTTTGATAACCATCTTTGGTAAAATCACGCACGTCCATTTTCAGTACGGTTTTCGCGCTGTTACCGGACATCTCCTTCACCCAGTAGTAACCTTCCGTGCCTTCGGTATATTGCGGCGCTTCGCCTTCCGGCAGCATGCTGATGAACTTGTGTGCCATCAAAAGCGAGTTTTTCAACTTACCCTTGGCAGACATGGGATGGGCAGACTGGCCTGTGAAGGTGACAACCACATCACCCGCATTCCAGTTTTCATGCACAAACTCGCCAATACCGCAGCAATCCAGGGTGTAGCCAAAATCAGCGCCAAATGCCTCTGCATCAAACGCTTTAGCACCACGAAGGCCTTGTTCCTCATCTGGCACGAAGGCCACTTTCACGTCACCATGCGGTATCTCAGGGTTAGCGACGAGGTAGCTTACCGCATCCATAATCGCAGCAATCGCTGCTTTGTCGTCGGCGCCCAACAGGCTTGTACCGTCTGTTACCAAGATGTCATCGCCGACATAATTCCCCAGTTCCGGAAACTCTGCCAATTTCAGGGTAATGCCCCGCGCTTCGTTCAGGCAGATGTCCCCGCCTTCGTAGCTGACAATTTTTGCTTTGGTGTCGTTGGTTTGTTCTGCACTGGTATCAAGGTGCGCAAAGAAGGATACGGTTTTAACCTTGTCTTTCTGCTCCGCGGGCAAGTTGGAAGGCAAGGTCGCGGTCAGAATGGCGGTATCACGCAGTTCGATATCCACCAAACCCAGCGCTTCAAGTTCGGATTTGATCAGGCGTGCCAGTTCCATTTGACCATCAGACGACGGCATGATGCCCGCCGCGCCTTTCTCACGGCTAGTGGTGGTATTGATGCGGGTGTATTGCAAAAATCGGTCGACGATATTCATTTTTCTCTTCATTCCATACCACTGAGGCCATGAACAATTCGCCCACAGCCTCAGTAAAATTATCGTTATTGGTTAGCGTTGATGTCTAAACAAGGAATTGCGAACAAACCAACGCCGTCACCAGACCACCCACCATTGGGATCATGGTGCGTTTAGCCAGTTCTATTGGCGACACGTTTGCGGTCGCCGCACAGGCAATGACCACACCCGCCACGGGTGATGCAGAACGCATGATGCCCGCCGCCAGCTGCATAGGCATCGCAACGTGTGCTGCGGTAGTACCCACTTGCGCTGCCACATCCGGTGCCAGGTTAGAGAAGCTAAAAAATGAAGCGTTACCCGAGCCAGACAGCATGGTCACCACAACAATAATGGCAACCAGGATCAGCACCATTGCCATGTAGCCCAAGCCAAGGTTTGCCGCGCTGCCCAACAGCAGGTCGATAAAGCCGATGGTTGTCAGACCGACCACGAATACCTGTGCGGAGATAATCAAGCTCACCACGCTGGTGAACACGTTGCCCATCCCTTCCAGATACACTTTAAGAGACGCCGCAACCTGCTTGCCATCGCGGGTGTAAATGAAGTCAGCAACCATGGCAACAAACAGCGCGATAAACATGGCCGTCACCACGTCCATTCGCACGCTCGTAACCGCAAACTTACTGAATACCAGCAACAACACCAGCGGTAAAACAGGCAGGATCGCAAACCATTTTGGCGCTTCACGCTGCTCTTTCGCATCGATGTTGAATTCATAGGTCACGCCTTTTTCCGCGTCTTTCTTATCGAAATAACGCTGGCTGAAGAAGTGCAGAACCGCAATCACAATCATGGTCACGATAGCGACGGGCAGCTGATAGCTTGCAAAGTAGGTCGCCACATCGATACCAGACACTTCTGCGGCTTTGTTCGCCGCCGAAGACGCCGGACCCAAGTCCAGACAGCCTGTGGTTGCAACAACCGCCGCCGCTGCCGCCGGGTTACAGCCCACGCCGACCAAGACAGGGTACATCGCCACCAACAGCAAGAGCGCCAAACCGGTTGCACTGGGAATGAAGATGTTGATGAGCTGGCCGATAACGTAAGCCATCGCCAATACCAGATAAGGGTTTTTAATGTGCGAAAGCGGTTTGGTGGCGATTTGTACCATGGCATTGGCAGCGCCAATATGGCCCATGTACTTAGAGAAACCGCCAACAGCCATGATGATAAGACCCAGCTTCGCCAGCGTGGAAGAAGAAAGTACCTTGATGACTTCGAAGAAGTCGACAATCACCGAGCCGGTTGGTTTACCCCCCTTCGGAATAAAGTCAGTCGCACCGTCCATGACGCCGAGTGCAATCATTAACAAACCGGCAAGAAATAAAACAGCTTGGGTATTATATTTTTTAACAATGAAGTAGCCGACACCAAATATTATTGGCAAGGCGAGAGAAGTAACCATTTAGACCCTCATCTGATACTGCAAAATGTCATTATTTCAAAACGAGAATTTCTAAAGACACTGAGATAGTGGCAATTTATCAGAACACCAAAAAAGCACTAAGGCAATGAAAATAAAACAATTAATTAACAATGTTTAATGAGAGATTTTCGTATCTAGTGCAGAAAAACCCCTCAAAAGCATACTTCCACTGCCACTGGGGGAGTTCAAGGGAAATGGAATTCTGGTGATAGGTTCTGTGATTAGAATTAGTTATTTAAAAATGAGTCAGACCAATAATTATATTTCCATCAATTAATTGATTAATGTCTATTCTTCGAATCGGGAAATAATATTGGCACACCAATATTTGTATATAATTTATCCCACTTGTGGTTATTGCTTGTCCTCTCTTCCATGAATCGCTGCAATATCGTTCAATAACTTCCCTTCTGGCTTTGCTAACGTCTTCTTCATTAGAAAGGAGAAAGCAATGAACAGTCTGATTCTGGCGATGACCACCTTTGCCTTTGTCGGTGCGGTAACACCCGGCCCAGTGAATATTCTCGCCACCAGCACTGCAATTACCCAAGGGCTAAAAGAAGCCATTAAACATGTTATCGCGGCTTCGCTGGCGTATGCCTTGGTAGTGATTCTGTGTGGCGGAGTGATGCAAAGTTTGCTGTCGTTGATCCCTTCGCTGGAAACCGCCATGCAGCTCCTTGGCAGCGCATTTCTTTTGTATCTTGCCTACAAAATTTTCACGGCACCTGTCTCCGCCATTGAAAAAAACGCACAGACGCAATCAGGTTGGTGGACAGGTTCCATCACCCAACTTCTCAATCCAAAGGCGTGGCTATATGCCTTTTCCGGCGTGAGTATTTATGTGATTGGCAGGGAAAACGAAGTGTATTGGCTGGGGATGTATACTTTCGTTTCTTTGCTGGTGTGTCTGATTAGCATCGGCTTTTGGGCTGTACTTGGACATATTTTGTCCAGCAAGCTTGAAAACCCTGCTCATCAGCGCCAATTTAATAGAGTGATGGCGATTGTATTGGCATTGTCTGTCGCGGCTATATGGGTTTAATCAGGGACGAGCAATGAAAAAGGACACCACCACACAGTTCAAACAAAGCACGCTGTTGCCTTGGGTGGAGATGCGCGTCGCCAATCAAAGTCGCGCCTGTTATGAAGCCCACTCCCATGATGAGTTTTCATTCGGCATTATTGAGCAAGGCCATTCTGACTATAAAAACCGCCATCGTGTCAACGATGTTCGCGTCGGCGACATCGTCACCATTAATCCCGCCGATGTGCATTCCTGCAATCCAAAGGGCAACACCTGGTCATACAGCATGTTGTTCGTCGATACGCTGAAAATGGGCGAAATCCAACGGGACATTCTCCAACATGCACACCGTGGTTACAGTCAGGACTACACGCCTTTCAAAAACGATTTGGAACGCAGTCCGCTCATTCAAACCCGTTTTCTAGCGTTATTGGAAGCATTGATAGATGACAACAGTCCACTAAAGGCGCAGGTGGCGTTTTATGACTTTATTGAATCCAGTTTTTGGCAGCACGGCTTGAGCGCAGAGAAAACTCAACGTGAGGGCGATGTTCTGAGAGTCAGGGAAAAAATGCTGGATGAGCTCACCGAGATCCATCAACTCGACAGTTTGGCAGAAGAAGCGGGGATGAGCCGCTATCAGTTAATTCGTGCATTCAGACAGCGTTTTGGCCTGCCGCCCCATGCTTACCTGATGGATGAAAAAATCAAACGCGCGAAAGTGCTGCTTCGTGAAGGCAAAGAAATTTCAGCAGTGGCTTTCGAACTTGGCTTTTCCGATCAGGCGCATTTTCAGCGTCACTTCAAAAAGAAACTGGCAGTGACACCTAAGTACTACCAGTCCCATTTTACCAGCGACTAATCAGCCGAATCGGTACGCATCCATCGCCAGCAGTTTGTCATCTTGCCAGCTCTGGTGAATGCGTACCGCGTTATCTTCCCCGCTTGCACCAAGCGCCGCAAGCAATGGCAGGAAATGGTCATCCGTTGGGTGATTAAAGCGAGCATTCGGTGCGTCAGTCAGATAATTCACTACCGCTTCGTGGTCTTTGTTTACCAGCTTTTGTGCAATCCAATCCGTAAATGCTTCTGCCATCGCTGAGCCATTCGGCGTTTTCTGACGGCTGAAAATTTCACGAAGGTTGTGGGTTATCGCCCCTGAACCAATCAGCAAAATGTTTTCTTCTCTTAGCGGCGCGAGCACTTTGCCGAGCTCGTAGTTCATCTTTGCGCCTTGCTTACTGCTGATAGATACCTGCACCACCGGAATGTCCGCATCGGGATAAATCAGTCGTAGCGGGATCCAAACACCGTGGTCCCAGCCCAAATCCTCATCTAAAACAGCCTTGTAGCCTGATGCTGACACCATATCTGCAATTTTGTTGGCCAGATCAGGTGCGCCCGGCGCAGGATAGGTCAGTTCATAAAGCGGTTTCGGAAAGCCATAAAAGTCGTAGATCACCGAAGGCGAGGCACCGGAATTAATCACGACATCATCATCGCTGTCGAGATGACCTGAAAAAATGACGATCGCTTTAGGTTTGTCGAGTGTGCCACCCAGCGATTTCATAAACCGGGAAGCATCACTGTTATCAATCGCCAGCGTTGGACCACCGTGCGATAAAAACAGAACTGGTTGAGTCTTATTCATTGATGTGTCTCCTTTTTCTAACCTCCCGCGAAGTTTCTCGTTTCTGTGTCTCAGCGGTATCGATATCTAACGTTACAGCAGATATAGTCGAAGAATTAACCGCTTGAATTTGACAATCTTGTTCAGAAAAATCGAACAGAGGCGCTGATATGGAAATCCAAACCTTATTACTGTTTGTGGTGGCTTCACTTTCTATCAATCTGATCCCCGGGCAGGATGTGGTTTATATTGTGTCCAACACCATGGCAGGAAAACTAAAGATGGGGCTTCGTGCCGCGACAGGCTTAGGTGTAGGGTACTTCGTGCATACCTTCGCAGCGGTGTTTGGCCTTTCGGCGATTATCGTCAATTCCGCTGTCGCCTTTATGGCGGTGAAGTATTTGGGAGCCGCTTACCTTTTGTATTTAGGTATTTGTGCGCTGAGAAACTTCTTTTCGGGCAACTCGAAGATCAATATCAGAGCTTCCGATGCGGGTAATAACATTAACGTTTTCAAACAAGGCGTGATGGTGGCGGTGTTGAATCCCAAAGTCGCATTGTTCTTCCTGTCATTCCTTCCCCAGTTTATTGACCCGACAGCAGCCTCCCCCGAATATCAACTTCTGGTTCTTGGCGTCGTCTTTTGCATCACTGCCACGCTTTGCAACCTCGCTTATGCCATTGTGGGAAGCTGGTTGTTCTCGTCGGCAAAATCCCAACGATTCTCGCGTGTGATTGAAGGGACTTCAGGTGTTCTCTTAATCGGTTTGGCAGGAAAAATCGCCTTGAGCAGAGAGTAGACTCTTATTTATAGCTCGCTGTTTTACCTAAATTTCACTTTTCCTCGACCATACTTCTGATAGTTCGAGATCAAACAGGATAAGAAATGAAAATATTAGTGGTAGAAGACGAACCACAGTTAAGTGAACAAATACTCGATACCTTAGAAAAGAATGGATGGGTGCCAGAGCTCTCTGAAGATGGTATCGATGCTCTGTATCGCGCTACCTCAGAGCCTTGGGATGCCATTGTGCTCGATTTAGGCCTACCGAAAATCGATGGCCTGACAGTGCTGAAAAGCATCCGCGACGAGAATATCAACACCCCGGTTATCATCCTCAGCGCGCGCGATACCCTTTCGCAACGCGTTGAAGGTTTGAATGCTGGCGCCGACGACTACCTCACCAAGCCGTTCGAAATGCTCGAACTCATTGCCAGACTTCGTGCTCATTTAAGACGTGCTTCCGGCACTGCATCGCCTGTTTTACAAATGGGCGACTTGAGCCTGGATACCCGAACGTCGACCGTGCTTTGGCAAGGTCAGGCAGTCACGCTGACCGCGCTGGAATACAAAGTGGTTGCTTACTTCATGCATAACCCTGAGAAGATGATTTCCAAAACAGAGCTGGTTGAGCACATCTACAAACAGGATTTCGAGCGCGACTCTAACACCGTCGAAGTTTTCATTGGGCGAATACGCAAGAAGATAGCGCCAGACATTATCAAAACCGTGCGCGGGTTGGGGTATCAACTCAATGCGCAGTAGAGTCAGCTATATCGGCAAACTGAGCCTGAAAAGCCGCCTGCTTTTGGCAACCGTGATTTGGGCAACCGTCATGATTTCTATTGCCGGGATCGGAATCCCAGTGCTGATGAATGATTATCTCGTAACGGCGACCAAAGAGCGCTTGCAGCTGTCGATGGATGAAATCTCCAACAACTTGCAGCTTGATGAAAACCAGCAGTTGGTGTTGGCACAACCTCTGTCAGACGCCCGTTTTGAACGTCCTTTCAGTGGGCTGTATTGGCGTATTACTCAGGGAACGACGGTGTTGCGTTCACCGTCACTGGCGGACAAAGATTTCAAACTCTCCGACGGGCCAATAAAGGAAATGCTTGGTGCGAGGAAAGAGCCTCTCATCACCATTACCCAGACCTTCGTACCCAAAGGCGGAACAACGCCAGTCACCGTCAAAATTGGTATCGACGAAGATCCCACCGAAGACGTATTGCAAAGCCTCTCCAGTAAGCTTTGGGTGATTTTATCCATGCTATTTGTGGGCGTGATTGTGTTGGTTGGCTTGCAAGTCGCATGGTCGCTGCTACCGCTTAATGACATGCAACGGGAGTTGGTGAAACTTAAAGAGGGTAAGCAAGATGCCCTCAGCACTAACTACCCGCAGGAAGTGTCGCCGCTGGTATCCGATCTCAATGCCCTACTGTTCCATTATCATGAGTTACTTTCCCGTGCCCGACAACATGCGGGGAATCTTTCCCACGCGCTCAAAACGCCTTTATCTGTGCTCAAAAATGACGTGCTTTCACTGGATGAGGAAAGCCAGAAAAAGCTGCTTCCCTCAATTGAGCGGATCCAGAACCAGATTGACTACCACCTTGGTCGCGCCCGGGTCGCAGGCTCAATGAATATACTCGCGGTGAAGTCCAATCCCAGCGCTCGGGTGGATGCCATCACGCTGGCATTCGACAAGGTTTATGCTTCCCGTGAAGTCATTGTCATTAACGAGCTTGATGATGAATTTGACGTTGCCGTCGACCCTGCTGATTTGGATGAAATGTTGGGGAACCTCATCGAGAACGCTTATAAATGGGCAAACAACTTGGTGCGGATTTACGCTATTGATGCGGGAAAAGAAACGGTTCAAATCTGTGTTGAAGATGACGGAGAAGGCATTCCCGACGAAGAGCTAACCAACGTGCTAAAACGCAGTGTCCGACTCGATGAATCCACGCCCGGCACGGGCCTTGGACTCAATATCGTCAATGAAATTGCCCACAGTTATCGTGGGAGTCTCGAGTTAACGAAAGGAAGCATGGGCGGATTGAAAGCGGTGCTGACAGTGAAACTTGCTCGCTAGGGTCTGTTGACCTTAAGGGAAGAAGAATTTGGACTATATAGAGCCGCCAATCATGGCGGCTCTTTTTCATCTAAGGGTTAACTTCATCTAAGGGCTAACATTCGCCAGCGATATCTCGTTGTCGCTAATCACCAACACCCTACCATCGCTGTAATAATCGTGCTGGTCATCCACCGCTAGCGGGGTCAATGCCTGATAGTACTCTGTTGAAAGCTGAGGAAGCTGCGTATTGATCATGTTCGCCAGTTCATCGCGCTCTGCGTCGATATTCGGGTCAATGCTGTGTAGTACGGTGATGATCCCTGAATACATGGTCAGCTTTAGCCCATCGTCATAGCTAATGGCACCTACCCACAGTGGCTGATTCAAATCTTTATCAATCCCGGCCTGCCACCAGCGTATATGTGAGCGTTTCAGTAAATCGCCTGGCAATTGGAACGCCATATCCTGAGGACGTTCATTCCAGAATAAATCGGATACAGGTGGTGTCTGACCTTTCAGCAGATCAACATAGTCAGCCCAATCAATATCGTTACGAGAGAAGGTTTGATTCTCCAGCCAACCTAACTCGTTCATCATTGTTCTTGGCGACTCGCCGACATAGAGCACATTTACACCTTGCGCATCAAAGAATGGCGATTTGCCGGGGTAAACTTTGTAGTTCAGTGAAACTGGCGTTACCGTCTCTGTCGGCACTGTGTCGACAAAGTTGTCTGCGTACCAGAAGTAATGGCTGTAATTTACGCCAAGCGTAGCGACCAGGAAGAACGCACTGACTTTGGGTACTAACTTCTTCCATTGGAAGGCATAGCCTACCCATGCAAGAATCGCGGTCGCCGCGATGGCCATTAAGCTATATTGGTGCTCGCCGACCATCGAGACAATCGTGTCCAACAGAGGAAATTGCTCAACGCCTGCGGCCAACAAATAACCCCAAAGGATGAACTGTCCTGCGCCCAGAATCAGACCGATTGTCGAGTAGAACGTGAAACGTCCCCATGAGACCTTCTGTGAACCAGCCATAAAGGGAACCACCCAGGCAACCGGCCCCAACAGTCGGGCGAAGGTCATCGCATAGGCTCCTCTTGTCGCCATCAAACGTCGGCAACGTGCAAATGCTCTGCGGGTTTTTGGCTGCCACTTCATCAGTTTTTGCTGCGCAGGTTTACCGAATTTCCGTCCTGCCAGATAGCTGAGTTGGTCGCCGAGAAAACCACCCAGCAAGACCATGATCACGCCTGTGATAATACCGTCATACAGCTGGTAACCCGCGGCCAGCAGGAAGGGCTCTGCTGGCACAAATAAGTTGGGGCCTATCAACGCATCGAAAAAAGCGCCTAGAAATAAACCGATAGACTCAAACATGATGACCTCTTAGTCCTTTGCTTTCATTCATTCCGTTGGGCTTACTTTTGGTCCTGATAATGACCAAAGCGGTATTCCATTTCGTTGTTACGCATCTCACCGAAGAAGAAGCGTCGGAAGTTGGCCTTCAGGTATACAAAGCCTGTTGCAACCATGCCGTCTTGATCCAATCGGCGCGGGTCGAACTGGAAAGCCTGATTAATGAAGCGGAAGCGCATTAGCTTGCTCGCACGGCGAACGTAATCACAGTCTTCGCACAGTGTGATTTTCTCATCAAAGCCTTCAAGCTGTTTGTGTGCCGTGCGGGTTGAGAAAATACATGCGCCCACGGCTGTCGGGAAGAAAAACTGTGTGGCAAACATGCCGCCATTAAATGCTGCGTAGCACACCTTCTGGACCGCTGGCAGCGCCTTGGCACCCATGTAAACACCAGCTACCTGAAGGTTCTTTTCATTCAGTTCTTTCAGTGATTTTTCGAGGAACTCTGGTTCCAAACGCACATCAGCATCCATAAACAACACGCGCTCATGGTTAGCAATGGAAGCGCCCGTATTACGGCCAAGACTGACACCACGGCTTTCCATGCGATGCACAGTCAATGCTGGCAGGTGTTTTTCAAATGAGCGGGCAACATCGCGGGTCGCATCGTCGCTGTTTGAATCCACCAGCACTACTTCGAAGTCTTGATGAGTCTGGTTGACCAAGTCATCCAGCAGTCGGCCGATACGCTTTTCTTCATTGAGAGTAATAATGACTACGCTGATAGGTTCCATTTCTTTCTCCTTCATTTGATTGATGGAGAGAGAATAAAGAACCCACACTTAACGTCCGGTGAGCACTGCGTTCAGATTCAGTTCATGTTGGAACCTGGAAAAGAAAAAGAGAGAAGCATATCCAGTTTATAGATGAATCTCTGGAGCTGCTTGGCAATGGGATATAGGGTCAGTCCAGATTTGTTTTCGAAAGCCACATTAACGGTGAATAGCGATGGAACTGGATTATTTGAGCCTCAACAAAGAAGCCTGGAACAAGCGAACGGCAGTTCACATTGAATCAAAGTTCTATGATGTTGAAGCGTTCAAACGGGGGAAGTCTTCACTCAATCCCATCGAGCTCGAACAAGTCGGAAACGTAGAAGGTAAATCCTTGCTTCATCTCCAATGTCACTTTGGTCAGGATACCCTTTCCTGGGCGCGTTTAGGCGCAAAAGTCACTGGCGTAGATCTATCTACCACTGCGATTGAACAAGCCCAATGCCTCAGTCGCGACTTGGGTCTCGAAGCAAGGTTTATTGAAAGCGATATCTACGAATTTGGAGAGAGCAACACAGAGCAATACGATGTCGTTTTCACCTCTTACGGTGTGCTTTGTTGGCTACCGGATCTGTCGCGCTGGGCAAAGACAGTCGCAGGTGCACTGAAAGTGGGTGGGGAATTCCACATCGTCGAGTTCCATACGTTTAATGACTTACTCTACGGTTACTCCTACTTTCCAAGTGAGGAACCGGATATTGAAGAGGAAGGCACTTACACAGAAAACTGCGATGGCACCACATCGACCATGGCTACCTGGCCACATCCACTCAGCGAAGTTATCAATGCGCTGATTCAGGCAGGCCTTCGAATTGATGTTTTTGCCGAGTATCCATATAGCCCTTATAACTGCTTCGAAGGTTTGGAGTATGTAGAGCGAAAAGGCTATCAATTACTTCACAAAGGTCAGCAAGTGCCATTGCTATATGCCATCAAAGCCTCGAAAGACACTCGCTGATTACCAAGAAACAGTTGTCAGAGAACCAATTGTGGATGTTTAATTCGCTGGTCATTATAAATTCAAAGAGAAACAACAATGTCTTCCACTCCAGTTTGGCCAGCCATATTAAAACTCGATGGTGATGACGAACTGCTTTTTATTGCCAGTCAAAGCCAGTTTGAAGATGAAGCAACAGACATGATTTTCAGTGATGAAGATATTCTGATTGATTCTGAAGGGATCTGCTTTTTACTGTCGATGGAAAGCCGACAAATTTCACTCGCTCCACACACTAAGCAATTCGATGCCATCGAGGTTTCTGCGCTGATTCAAACCCATGAGTTTTGCAAAGCAGAGGTCTGTCTGACCAAAATTTATTTCCCCACGGTCAAGGAGGCCATCGCAGCGTTAGCGCCATTCAAACAATGAATACTCTCGATGAAAAACAGACATGCCCTGTGTGAGATCCACCGCAATTGATCTGCGTATCTTCAGTCATTTACGCTTACAACCCCATCACTACTGTTCCTTGTCATAACCCTATGTTTAGCTAGCCTCACACGACGCTAAAAACAACTAATGGGTGAGATAACGTGGAATTCCTGCTTGAACAAAACCTGATTCAGGTAAGCTCTTTTTTCGCCGTAACACTCGGCATTTTGGTTCTGTTTATCGGACGTAGATTGAACCAAGCCGTTCCTGTATTAAAAGAGTTCAGCATTCCTGAACCTGTTACTGGCGGCATCCTATTCTCCGTGTTGTTTTCACTTTTTTATGCCTTCACAAGTATCGAAATCTCCTTCAATCTCGTCGCAAGGGACATATTGCTGGTCTATTTCTTTACTACTATCGGAATCAACTCTAGCCTCGGTGATTTGATGAAAGGCGGACGCCCACTGGTGGTTCTCCTGCTCATCACAATTGGCTATATGGTGGTGCAGAATCTGACGGGGATTACCGTTGCAGGGCTGTTTGGTCTTGAATCGCCTGTTGGTTTGTTGGGCGGCAGCGTTTCCCTGATTGGTGGGCACGGCACAGCGATCGCTTGGTCGCCAAGAATTGCTGAGGAATACGGTATTTCCAATGCGATGGAAATTGGAATCGCCAGCGCCACCTTTGGGCTAATCCTCGCCAGCTTAATGGGGGGCCCCATCGCTAAATTCCTCATTCAAAAGCACCAGCTAAAACCGCAAACGGTTGAACCTTTAGATATCGGCTCAGAAGAAAACCAAGCGCCAAAGCAAATCAACAGCTTCGATTTCCTTGATGCTGTTCTGGCGATTCATATCTGTATCATTCTGGGTTTTGTTATTAATGAAGGGATATCGGAGCTTGGTCTGCAACTGCCGTTGTTCGTCAGTTGTTTGTTTGCAGGCATCATCATGACCAATCTCGTCCCCAAGTCTTTCCCAAGACTTACGGGCACGCAATGGCCCTCGCGCAAGCCTGCCGTTGCTTTGCTGGCAGACATTTCACTCGGTACGTTTCTGGCGATGTCTTTGATGAGCATGCAACTTTGGACGCTCATCGATTTGGCAGGCCCGATATTTACCATTCTTGCCGCGCAATTCCTTGTTGCTGTGTTGATCAATATTTATGTGGTGTTCCCAGCCATGGGTAAGAATTTTGATGCCGCGGTGATTTGTAGTGGCTTTGGTGGCATCTCGTTGGGTTCCACACCAACTGCAATGGCGAATATGTCAGCCGTATCTCAGCGCTACGGTAACTCGCATTTGGCGTTCATTATCGTGCCTTTGGTGTGCGCTTTCTTTATCGATTTGGTCAACGCGCTGATGATTCCTTTCTTCTTGGCGAACTTCTGATCGACTTGCATTGGCACTTGGTTCCTGCATCAAGTGCCAATCCTCATCATCTCGTGTTTTCTCTCGTTACCCTCTTTTCAGTCTCTGGCATTCGTTGGTGCAATGAGTTGCGCTTCTCCAATTCGGTGTTGGAGGATGTTATACCCAGCCAATGCTGGAGAGCCTTCAGCAGGAACATCCAGTTTTTCCACATCTAACGCAAAGACCGTGATCTCGTAGTTATGCTTGGATGCTTTGGGTGGAGGACATGCCCCGCCAAAACCAACAACACCAAAATCGTTGCGCTGCATTTGCGCGCCTTTTGGCATGAGGCTTCCCCCCTCTTTTCCGGCATTAAGTTTTAGATATTGCACATCGGCAGGGATGTTAATCATCACCCAGTGCCACCAGCCGCTGCCAGTTGGTGCATCCGGGTCGTACATAGTCACCGCATAACTTTTGGTGCCTTCAGGTGGATCGACCCATTTCAGCTCTGGCGAATGATTCTTTCCCGTGCAGCCCCAGCCATTAAATATTTGACCTTTCTTGAGGGATTCCCCTTCTGTAACCTGCGGGCTTGTCAGCGTCATGCCAGATGCACTCGTCGCTACAAACAACGAAAAAGCCGCCATCAATTTAGGATTCATTATGGTGTCCTTCTTTATGGGTGAACCCCAAGTATTGTCGGGTATAGCGTGACTCAATGTTTTCTTTGTGAGATGCAAAAACGCGAATATACTCGCGCTCTGTTATCAGCTAAATGCAGGTATGACTGTGAATCAGGCACCAACAAAAATCACTTTCTTTGAATGGCTGACGCCGCTTGTCGCATTAGGAAAGAAAACCATCACCATTCGCGATGAATCAGAAAGTCACTATGTGCCGGGAACGCGCGTCGACGTTCACACGCTGGAGAAGGACGAGTTCGTCTGCCAGATTGATATCGTGTCAGTAGAAAAAATTGGTTTTGATGACATCAACGAAGAGCACGCCGCTCAGGAATTCATTCCGCTGGAAGAATTAAAGCCGTTGATACGCGAAATCTACCCAAACGATGAAGATTTCTACGTGATCACCTATACGCTGGTCGCCTAACTTCTGGCAGACGATGATATGCAAAGGCCACCTGAAGAGGTGGCCTTTCTGTTTCTGCTACAGAATGCTTTTCAACGCATCAAAGAAGCGGTCGATTTCCTCGAAGGTGTTGTAGTGCATCAGCCCGACACGGAGGATGCCGCCTTTCTCTGTCACGCCAAACGCATCGGTCAGTTTGTCTGCGTAGAGATGGCCACTCCAGACATAGATTTGCTGCTTGCCCAAAGCTTCTGCAATTTCCAATGGATCACGGTCGCCGAACCGCAAGGCAAATGTCGCCGTTCGTCCTTCCACTCCATCAATGCCATAGAGTTCTGCGCTCTCGACGCTCTGAAGCTTTTCAAGGAAGTAAGCCGAAAGTACGGACTCGTATTGATGGAGGTTGTCATAGCCCTTCGCCAATCGGCTGCGTAAGGTGTCACCGTCCCCCAAGGACGCCAAATACGCAACAGACGCGACAAAGGCACTCAGTGCTTCGAAGTTCAACGTACCGGTTTCAAAACAATTTGGGGCAAAGCTTGGGGCTGGCTCCACTTTGTAAGGCGTCACATCCGAAAGCAGGTCGAATTTTCCGTAAAGAAAGCCAAGGTGAGGCCCGTAAAACTTGTAGGCAGACCCCGCGAGAAAATCAACATCCAGCGATTTCACATCCACCAGTTGGTGAGGAAGCAAATGCACGGCATCAACAAACACTTTTGCACCCACTGCATGACTTTTGGCAATCACGGCTTCTAGGTCAGTAATGGTGCCCGTAATATTGCTGGCTGCCGTCACAGCCACCAGCTTGGTTTTTTCGCTAAGTAGGGTCTCAAGCGTATTTAAATCCAGCGCCCCGGAACGATCTTTGATCGGCAGATGATGCACCGTCACACCACGATCTTGGGCGGCCATGATCCAGCTTGATCGGTTAGCACCATGATCCGCGACTGACACGATCACTTCATCGCCTTCCTCCCATTGCTGGCTCAATGCGCGGCTAAAGCTGAACGTCACTGAGGTCATGTTCGCCCCGAAAAAAACTTCATTTGGCGCTGAACCCAGCAAAGCTGCGGCGCTTTCCCTGGCTTGTGTGACCAAATCCACCGTTTCCTGACTGACCTGGAATTTCCCGCCAAGGTTTGAGTTGCCGCCTTTCAGGTACGCGCTGAACGCATCAATAACGGAATCAGGCATTTGTGTGCCACCGGGACCATCAAGGTAAACAGGAGTGACGCCCTTTACTTCTCGCTGCAACGCAGGAAATTGGGCTCTTAATGCTTGGATATTGTTGCTGTTAAGCGGTGAATACGAAGACATCGCGCACTCCCTCCTCGCCTCGGTTGCTCGACAGTGTTTCTGAGATGTGGTGATAGTAACGCTGGTCATCCAGAATGATGAATTGGTTTGGTTCCAGCACCGTATTCAGGTGCGGGTGTTGATCCACTGGAGAGGAATAGATCTGGGTAAATCCGCCTGCAATGTTCTTCCGCTGCACACAGAAAATGCCTACAAAGCGGAAGCCATCCTGATGAATACCTTCCGGTGCCGGCGCACTGGTATCGCTTGCCGAACAGGTCACACGGATCTGATGCACGTCGATGTTAGCGCCAGTGTGTTCAAGCCCAGTGGCACTGGCAAAGGACTTCAGCAAGTGCTGGAACTCGGGCACATCGATCATATCATCGGACATTGGTTCAAAGTGTCGTTCAATATCGCCCACTACCCGGTTTACCTCTGATGACTGCATGAACGGCGCGTGGGGTAAACGGACAATATCGCCTTTGTATGAGAGCGAAAAACGGGCGTAGCTTCGGAAACGGACATCGCTATCGACATAAGGGTCTTTGCGTAGCTCACCAAAGTAAGGGAGCAAGGTCGAAGCAACATTCTCGGGGGTTTGGAAGGCTTCAATCAGAAACTTGTTTTGCATATCTCATTCCTTGTGGATTGGTCTGACAAAACCCAATCTGTTACTAGATTGTTAAAAGAATCTTATGCCACCCAAATACATTTCATCAATAGCAAAAACCAAATAAAGTTCGATATTCCAGTATTAAATCTCGCCACTTTCCGAATTTAGAATATCTGATTGCATTTGATGAACAGCATGGAATTAATCTCCGTGATCTAGATCGTCCATAGTGAATAAAGACTGTCTATGTGTGTGAAGCGTAATCACCTAATGTGTGTGGGTTGATCTTTCATTAGGGTCAGTCACTATTTATTCCATCACTTAAAGGAAGTTAGAGAATCCATGACATTGGAATGCCGTGTTGTCGCCCACATTGAAGAGTTTGGTGAAAAAGCCTGGGATGCGCTGCTCTCTGACGACTACCCTTTTCTTCGCTATGCCTTTCTGAAAACGTTTGAAACCAGTCAAACCATCAGTGGGAAAAGCGGCTGGTACGCCCAATATATTGGTGTTTTCCGCAGCAATGAACTGATTGGTGCGGCACCTTGCTACCTAAAAACTCACCCTTATGGCGAATATGTCTTTGACTGGTCGTGGGCGGAAGCTTACGAAGATGCGGGCTTGGAATACTACCCTAAGGTTATCTGTGCTGTGCCATTTACTCCGGCATCAGGCCCGCGCCTTTTGGTTTCAAAAGCTGAAGATGACGTGGAAATTCGCCGATACCTAATGGGGGCTATGCATTCACTCGCCGAACAACTTGAATGTTCCGGTATTCACATTCTTTTCCCGCCAAAAACCTTGATTGAAGAGCGCCACGCTGGCGGCTTTCTCGAGCGGCGCGCAGTCCAGTTCCATTGGTTCAACCGCGACTACAGAACATTTGATGACTTTCTGAATGCCCTCACTTCCCGCAAACGCAAGAACATCCGAAAAGAGCGCAAAAGCATTGCCAAGCAAGGTGTTTCAGTGGAAGTTGTTGATGGGGCTGAGGTGACACCAGAACATCTGAGTCGGTTCTATCAATTCTACCAACGCACTTATCTCAAGCGCTCCAGCCATACAGGCTATCTGAACCAGGACTTCTTTGAACAGCTGATGATCGCAATACCCGGCGCATTGGTATTGGTGTTTGCTTTGGTCGACGGAGAACGTGTTGCTGGCGCGTTGTATTTTCGTTCTGAAGAAACCTTGTATGGGCGTTACTGGGGGTGTCTATCGGAGTTTGAAAACCTTCACTTTGAGCTTTGCTATTACCAAGGTATTGAGTATTGCATTGCCAATCAGATAGCCCGTTTCGATGCAGGCGCACAAGGCGAACACAAACTGCTTAGGGGATTTGAGCCCGTCATCACCCATTCACTCCATCATTTGCGTCACCAAGGCTTCCATCAAGCAATCGAAGATTATCTGCAACGAGAGCACGGATTGATTCAGGGTTACTACGAGGATGCGCTGGCCCACCTGCCTTTCAAACAAATCTCAGACTCACAATGAGTTAGATGGTGCTTAAATAAAAGAATAATGGCATGAGGGATTATTATGACCCAACTGACTTTGCGCTGTGAATGTGGTGCCCTTGAAGGCACGTTAAAACACGTATCACCTCAATCTGGTAACCACATGGTCTGCTATTGCGATGACTGCCAAGGTTTCGCAAAACATGTTGGCAATGAAGATAAATGGTTGGATGAATGGGGCGGAACCGACATATTCCAACTTGCTCCTGCTGATGTCGATATTCACAAAGGTGCTGACCAACTCCGCTGCGTGCGAATGAAACCCGGTGGTATTTACCGATTCTATACTGCATGCTGTCGCTCACCTATTGCTAACACCATTAGTCGGAAACATCCGTTTGTCGGTATTCCTGCTGCAGTCATTCATGGCATTGATAAAGAGCAGGCTTTAGGACCGGTGAAGTGCTACGTCATGGGAAAGTTCGCAAAAGGAACACCGCCAACTAAACCACATCCGAAATTCTCAATGAAATCTATGTTTGAAGTAATAGTGTTTATGTTGAAAAACAAAATCAAGGGTACCAATGTACCGACCCCGTTTTTCAAAGAGGATGGTAAGTCTGTCGCGGTACCGGACCAAACGGTGAATCGGGGCTGAGTAGTTTCATTTAATGCGCTTCGGGCGCCTTAGATCAGCGAAATGCTCAACGCGATTTCTTCCGCGCTCTTTGGCGCTGTATAAAGCCTTATCAGCCTCATCAAAAAGGTTTTGCGTGGTGACATTGGCGGAGTTGGTTTGAAGTGTCGAAATGCCAATGCTCATGGTCACATCACATCCCCAAGGGAAATGGATTTCTTCGAAACGTCTGCGTATACGATCCGCAATTTCTGTCGCGTCACCCTGACTGATCTCTGGGCATACCACCAAAAACTCATCGCCGCCCCAACGGCCGACAAAGTCGTGTTTTCTCAACTGCTGACGAAGGTGTTCTGCCGCTACGACTAGCCCCCTATCACCCGCTCTGTGGCCTTCAGTGTCGTTCAGTCTTTTGAAATTATCCAGATCGACAAGAAGTACCGAAAGCTCACGTCCATAGCGTTTTGCTCGCTTCACTTCCTCATCCAGTTTCGCTTCAATATAACGTCGGTTATAGACGGTAGTCAGTGCATCGTGCGACGAGTCTAACTCCATTTGCTTTAGCGCCGTCATATCACGGGCGATGGCAATCACCCCTTTATGGGGACCAAAAACGAACGAAGAAATGGCAACATTAAGCGGAACCAGCCTGCCGGACTTCGTCTGCCCTTTGATCTCGGCATTATTACCGCCCATCACACGACTGCCTTTGTTGGCGATAAATCGTTCTCTGAGCTTAACATGGCGATTTCTGACGGCCGGGTCGACGAGGTCTTCAATCTTCATTTCCTTCAACTCGGATTCGCTGTAGCCGAATACTTTCGACGCCATCACATTGGCTCTCAGAATTTTCCCATCCGTATCTGAGTAGATGAAAACATCAGGAGAAGCATTGAAAATTGTGTCGATTTCCTTGGCTCGCATTAACACTTTTCTGCTCACGAAAGAGATCGTAAAAGCAAAGGCCAAGATGATAAACAGAGGGTAGGTACTGCTGACGAGGGTCCAAAAAGCATTGGTTTGATTGCTGGTCAGCGTTTCGTTGTATTGCTCAAGAGGACTCGGAATCAGATCTGCACGCAGCCTGACCAGCGCTGCACGGGCTTGACTGTCATCCACCCTGACCAATCTATCAGCCTCCTCGGCGGGCAGATGTGCGTGATGAAGGTACAGGTCATTTAGATTACGAAAGTATTCGTTTAGGGTTGCCTGAACTATCAGCAAATCCTGTTGGTCGTATTCAGGCAATTCCGAAGACATGACTCGCTTCAAAGCATCCGTGGTTTCCCAATAGCTTTCGGTGGCATCTCTGTAGTCAACATCTTCACGACGAATCACATAGTTTTTGAAGTGGTGAATGAAACCAACATAGCCAAATGCCCTTTCCAGTTCAGCTAAGTCCAGAGCGATCTGAATGTTTTGTACTGACGCCTTATTCCATGACTCATTCATCTCGTTCAAGTACTCAGCCTGACGAAGATTATGAAACACCAAAATGGCGCAGACAGAGAGAGTCAACGCACTCAGAAGTATGTTTAGCTTCCGGAATGTCATGGCCATGTTGCCTGATAAGAAGATCACCTGTCTTCTAGTTTAGACATCACTAACAGTTGTGATTCATTACATCAACGATATGTGAAATTGAACGAGTATTTGAGGTGCCTGACGACAAATACTTTTTACCCAAAAAAAGAAAAAAGCAGCCGAAGCTGCCTTTTATCGAATTCTAGCGTGTTAGGTTGTCTGCAGTTTTGCTTTAACGGCGTCCATACGCTTGTTCCAAAATTCTCTGTACTTGAAGTAGCCGTATGTCGCGACCAAAGAGAAGAACAAGTAAGACAATGCAAAGATAAAGGGTGAAGTAATCAACTCCCTTTCCAGACTCCACATGACACCAAACACCGTGATACCCAGCTTAACTGCGAATCCAGAGATCAACAGCAGAAGAGCAAGTTGAGGGTACTTAGTGTGTCGGAAGCTTAGCCAGTAACAACACCCTACAGCTATCGTCGCTAACGAAAAGCCCACCATGTATGAGTGGAAGTGATCGCCAGCCAGGATGCCACCAACAACTGAAAGAAAAATAACCGCGAAAAAGGCCATTTCTACTCCAATAAGCAAGGTTAATGAAAAGATTGAGCGATTTTTGCTCACTTGCGGCTATTTTCACATACTTCGTTTTAAAGTGCTAAAAATTAAAATATTACAATTCTGTAACATATAAGCGTTAAATCAGAGAGTTAGAGCACTTAAATTAACGATATTTCCATCACTTAGCAAGAGAGCAGCAGGTTAAAAACTTGTTGTTTTGTTACCAATGGAAATATTTCGTTACGAATTAGATGTAAAAATATGCGAAGTGAATTTGATTAGGTGGTGGTGTCAGGCCATTTAACACTGATTTATTTGTGAGCAGTAGATATGCGGTATGGCAGACAGGGCCTATTTAAGGAAAATTGGATCGCCAAACATAAAAAAGCCGGGCAAAAACGTCCGGCTTTTTTCGAGTCGGTTTTACGCAACAGATGAAAACTTTTCTTCCAGCAGTTTCTTGTCGAGATAGGCTTGGTTCAACGCACCGACTTCTACTACCGGACCCAACATTTTTACGCGCATCAGCGTACCGTGGGATCCAGCAACTTCCGCAATACGACCTTCTGAGTAGTCATTCACGTATTGGAACGTTTCAATAGCCAAATGCAGCAAGTTGAAGTCCTGACGGCGGACAGAAAGGTAAGAGCGCCACATTAGCGCATCGAAAACTTCAGCCGCACTGTAAGCTCTGATAACAAACCGCCAACCTCTATCTTCTCCATAGAAGTCCAATGGGAAAAACTTGCGGATTCGTTTTGTCGTTTTCAATGTGATTTCTCTTATTCCATGTGAAAACCCGTTGCACTTGAATGGCACTGCCACATCAAGCACATACAGATTGAGTATAGAAGCTGATTTCATAGCTGCCACAGCAAAAAATGAAATAAATTGCTGTTTTTATTTTTGTTTTTTTTGAAAACAGGTCTAAGCAATAACTCGCTAATGCTGCGCTCTTACCGTTATTCAGAATATTGTTCTGGGCAAGGTCTAGGGGCTGTTGACCCAGACTGACACAAAACCTAAAAATCTGTGCAGACCCTTGGGTTCATATCAGTAATAACGCAACACAATCGAGCAGCCTAAACTACGCTTATAGGTCGTTTTCAAGGGCGGGCAGTTTACATGAAATTGAAGATTTTCCGATGGATAATCGTTGTTGTGATGATAATTGGTGCTTTTATATTCGGCGTGGAGTATCAAAAGTTCACCTACCTCGATGCCTGCCTGGATATGGGTCAACAAACTAACGTGGGGAGCCACCGTGTGTGTGTCAGCAGGCACGATTAGGGAAACAACCGCCAGAAACGATCCGCTATACCCAAACAACCTAAAGACGCATGATTCATGCGAGTTTGACTTACGTGCTACATCTCTTTTTCATTTGACTGATTTATATCCAAACGGCATTCAATAGCAGTAACAGGCTATTGTTTGCGCTATTTTTGAGTCACTTTTCCTGTAAAATGCACACAACTGACAAATTTATTGATAAACCAATGAAACGTCGGTCTGGGAATGAGAAGCAGAACAAGCAGACTTATCCACTTGATATTCAGGCTCATTGACTTCTAAGAGCACGGTGGAATGCTGTTTGTCTCTTCCTCGCAATGCGTGCTGTCTTACGCTTTTATCAAGACCGCTCTCGCAGTTTGCTTTTGTTTAACAAAACCATGACATGTTCATTCACTATCTTTGAACATGTTGTCATATTTTGTGTCATATATGCTAAGACGCATCCTATTCGAGAATGTCGTCTTACTCATTAAGAGCCGTCGAAACGATAAGAGCCTTGAATGCTAAAAAGTTTTCATAAATCACGTCAGAGCATACAGACCAAACTTTCCGCCATTGTACTTGGCATCAGTCTTATCTTTGCTTTCGTGTCTGTGACAGTTCAACTTGGCATCAATTACAGCAACACGGTTGAGTGGACGACAAAATCTCTCGAAAAACGCATCAAGAGCACCATCAGCACAATTGGCTATTCCCTCAAGCAGGATGATCTCACCCTACTCGTTCGCCAAATGCAGCAACTGGCTGATATGCCTTATGTCAGCAACGTCTACCTGGTGGGTGATGACGGCCAACAGTATTGGGCAGACAACGCTTCTATGAACAAAACTGATGAGCATTTCATGCGGCAGGATTTGTTCTATCAGGGAAAAGATATTGGTGATCTTGAGATCTATCTGGATTTCGAAGCCATTAAACAAGACGCTTTCAAGAGCGCGACACCCTCAGCATTCGTTTATCTCTTCGAAGCGCTGTTGGTCGCTTTCCTGTTGATTGTGATTGTTCGCAGAACCTTCACCCGCAGAATCCGATCATTGGTCGACACTGTCGATCGTATCGACCTGAATACGGTAAGAAAATTTGCGATTCCAGAAAAACTGACCCGAAGCGAAGATGAGCTTGGGCAGGTTGCCCGCTCAATCCAAGAGCTGTACATGCGAATCCGCGGCGATTTTATCCAAAACAAACTCAAAGAAAGGACGCTAAAGCAACACAAAACCTTGCTGGCAGAAGAAGTGACCGTGCGCGCCCAGGAGCTTGAATGGCAAAGTCTGGCAAACAAACTTCTCGCCGATCTTTCTCTTCGTCTGCTGAAAGGCCACAAAACCAACGTTGAACATGACGTTCGTATTTGTATGCCGACACTCGCCAAGTTGTTCGAGTCAGACCATGTGTTCTGGCTATCTATCGACCAGGAAAAAGTCTCATACCGCGCTTCCTATCCTGTCGACAGCGATGAACCGTCTATCGATTTTAGCGACAATTACAAAGTGAAACGTTGGTTGATGGAAGCGCAGGATGTCGCCACCGTAGACATCAACAACCTCGACGAAAATGCCATTACCGAGCGCGATTTCCTCGAACATCTGAGGGTACATAGCCTTGCCATGTTCCCGTTGACGGATGGCCGCAAGAGTTTTGGTTTGGTCGCCGCCACCACGAATCACCGCTCTATACGCTGGAACGAGAATAAAAGTCTTCTGCTCAAACGCTTCGCTACCATGCTGAGTGAATTGACGATTCGAGAGCGCGATCATCTGGCGATGACTGAACTCCAAGAAGAGCTCATCATGGCTAACGAACGACTGCGCTTGGAAGCAGAAACCGATGAGTTAACCCGCTTATTAAACCGTCGCCCATTTAGCCGTCTATTCAGCACCGCTCTGTATGATGCTGTTGATGATGACACCGCCGTCACCATCATGATGATCGACATTGACCACTTTAAAGCCTACAACGATATTTACGGGCACCTGCAAGGCGACAAGGTACTCAGTTACGTCGCACGCGCCATGAACAAAGTGGCGAATGAATACTCTGCGCCTCTGGCACGGTTCGGTGGGGAGGAGTTTGCCCTTCTATTGCCAAAAGCCGATTTCGACTTCGCCCAGCAAGTCGCATGGGAACTTTGCCAAACCGTACGTGACCTTTGTATTCCTCATCAGGGGAGTGCGAACAGCGGCATTATTACTATCAGTATCGGCGGTATTATCTGTAAACCAACACCGGATACCCAACCAAACCAATTGCTTGAATCGGCCGATCAATGCCTCTACAAAGCCAAGCGCGCAGGCAGAAACCGCGCCGAACTTAAGCGCTACAGTGTATCCACCGAAGAAATAATGTAGCGTCAAGCAATCGTGATTCACGGGCAGCCGTTCACTGCCTTTTTCTAATTATTTCAGATTCTTATTCCATCACGCCACGTCTTCTTGACGCTTTTTCATGCTTTGTCTCTTAAATCAGAAACTCTGAATTTCCCAACTATGCAAACATTAGTCATCGACAAACCGCATGTGCAAGGGGTTCAGTATGGTGCCTGTCAAATCACCCAGACAAATTTGCCATATCGTCAGTTCACTGAACGATACTGCGCAGAATGATCTGGTTTTTGCCAACATCCGTCAGTTTCCCCTTCCTCACTATGAGCACACGTTGGTTGTTTTGAAGAAGTCAAAAGTGCAACCGGTCAAACTGCCGCGTCAGGTCAGCTGTTTGGAATTGGCCTTGAAAGGCTCATTGCCCCGCCGCCTTCGTACGTGCAATAAAGCGCTCACTGCGCTCAAACCGGATATTTGCCAAACCTATGGTGACACGACGTTTCCGATACAGTGGTTGGCACACCGTCTCGATATTCCAGTAAAACTGCATATTCACAGTAACAGTGGCAGCCATTGTGGTTTTTGGCGTGAGCTTCTGCGACCTTGGAAATACCGTTTACTCGCTCACTCAGCCGATTTTGTCATTACACCTGAAGATGAAAGCCTGAATTGGCTTGAGGAAAAGGTAGGACTGGAATCAGGTAAGGCGCACCTTATCCGCACGGGTATTGATAACCGTCATTACTGCCCGCCCCTACGCGAAATAGACCCCAACATCACTAATCATTTTATTGGCACCGTCCCTATCCCAACACAACGTTTTGTTGTCGGTGTTCCGGTTACCGGTTTCTGCAAATCGACCGTGCTGGCCTTTCTTTATGAATACATGGCAGCGAGAAAACAGTCACCGGCATTTGCCCGTGATTGTCTACTCTTGTTGCTGGGTAATAGTCCAAACCTTCGTGCTTATCGTAACGTTTTGGACAGTTTCAAGATCACCGAGGAGAGTGTTCGGTTTTACAGCCATCTTTCAGACAATGAGCGTTTCTATAGCCATATTGATGCCATTGTCAGCTTGAATGATGACACCCACACTCCGGCCTCTTTGCTGGAAGCGATGTCGATGGGTCTCCCGGTGATCACCCATCGTTCTGACACTAACAATTCAGATGAGGAACATCCGCTTCGCTGGCAAGTGGCGAACAGCGAACCGCTGATTCAGCATCAACTCCTCACCCTGTTTTCCGATAGCCATTTGCGCCTCAAACTCGGCCAGGCTTCCCGGTCCTATGTGATGCACAAACATAACCACCACGAACACAGAATCCGCTACCGCGCGCTCTACGAAATGGCTCAACGTAAGGTTGTTCACGAAGAAGATATGCCAGCAGCGCCTACAATCGCTCCCTCTCAACTCAATCGCTGAACGATCATCTTCAGGTTATTTGGGGTATAACAACCACGACGCATTCATTGTCGCAAAATCAAGAATATGTGAACTATTATTTAGTCAGGCTCGTGATTAAAGGCAGCGACTGACGATGAAAATTTTGGTTGTCGACGACATGACTTCCATGCGACATGTAATGCTGAACCTGCTTCGAAGCATTGGGTATTTGGATTTGGAGGAAGCCACCAACGGTTGGCAAGCCTTCCAAATGCTGCAAAAAACACCCTACGATTTACTGATCACTGACCTCAATATGCCAAAAATGGATGGCCGTGAGCTGCTGCAAGAAGTACGTGGCAACGAAAAGCTCGCCAAAACCCCCGTATTGATTGTCTCTTGCGAACAAGACAAAGATAAGGTGAAAGAGCTAATCCAACACGGCGTCAATGGCTTTGTGGTCAAGCCTTTCAACGGCGTCACCCTGCAAAAACAAATCAATCGCATCGAACGCCGACAGGAGATGCAAAAAGAAAAAACAGACGAAAAGAAGAGTTGGATTAACGGAGAGTAAACGCTGCTTCCATTTCCAGCTCAATCGCACTGCATCGCCAATACTCAAATACCACTTCCTGCGCCACACCCGACTCATCAACATTCACTTTGGTGATCTTTATTGCCGGAGAACCCGTTGTTGAGCGGGTAGCGAGTGCAACATCTTGATCAAAAGTGGTCGACACAACACGGTACTTTGCCTCTGTGACGTTGAGTTGCCATTCGCTTTGATAAAGCTCAGACAAATCTCCCTCCAAAGCATGCTGCAACAGGTTAGGCACACGTTCTGCGCGAATCACATGTTCTGCATACATTACCGGCCTGCCGTCCAGGCTGTGGACTCTTTCAAATCGAAATACGTCAGAGAATGGAGGAAGGGAAAGGGCTTCGGTGCTTTCTTTGTTCGCCATCATGCTTTCGCTGGAAAGCACTTCTGTGGTGGGTTTTCGCCCTAGAGACAAAGCGACTGATGAGAACTCATAAGGCTTGGACAGATTGATCACCAGAGGCCGCTGGGAAATAAACCAGCCGCGACGATCTTCGCGGAAAATCAGTCCATCCGCTTCCAGCAATGACAGTGCCTCTCTCAAGGTCACACGGGTTGTCTTGAATGCTTCTGCCAGCTTTCTTTCTGATGGGAGTTTAGTGCCAGCAGCAAGCTGGCCACTTTGAATTTGTTCGCGGATAGCGTCAGTGATTTTGATGTATTGCAAGTGTGGCCATTCGAAAGCAATCAGAGATAAACCTCAGCATACCGCACTAACTATGAGAATACAGCCAGTTATCCCCAAACGACCTGAAGATACGCTTACGAATACTTTCAAGTTAGCGCCAGCGAACCCCTGCCAAAGAGATAATTTCCATACGCTCCAGCTCTCGCAGCAGGTTACGGGCATATTCAGGTTCACAGACAGAGAGCGCTGACAGTGCAGCACCGAGTGGCAGGTTTTTTTCAAGCAAAGAAAGGAACACACTGGTCGCACTGTCGCAGACCATTACGTCGCCATTGGAAGGGCTGAAAAGTACCATCTGGTCGCCAGATTCGTAGCTACATACATCCAACGAGAATCCTTCTGCAAGACAGACTTCGACATCCGCTTTCAGCACCAGATTATTATCAATTAGCTCGGTCATTCTCATCGTAACTACTCCACTGCATATACCCAAGCTATCTATCCGAACACGAGATAATGCAGATAGCTTGGGTATAGTCGCTCTCTGTGCCGTATCACACGTAATGATGGTCAAGCGACAATTTAACTGTATATGCAGAAGGCCTATTCCCGCAGGTCATTCAGGGGTATTTTTTGTCGGGTCGCAATATTGATACAAAGCAACGACCGCTGCACCACGAGGGCGCAGCGGGCTTTTCATTGCTTCATACAGCGTTAACGCTGGAGAGAGTATTTTTCGATGAGGGTATAAAGGGTCGGACGTGACACACCGAGTAGATTGGCGGTTTGAGACATGTTGCCTTCCGCTCGTGCCAACGCTCTTGTCACTGCATGGCGTTCAGCTTCTTCACGCACCTGACGAAGATTGAGCGGTAAACCGCTGTCTTTGCGGTGCTCCTTCGTCAAAGCAAGATCCATGGCTGTAATTTGAGTGCCATCAGCCATGATCACAGCAGAGTGAACCTTGTTTTGAAGCTCTCTGACATTTCCCGGCCATGAATAAGACATCAGTGCTTCCACCGAATCTTCCGTAAAGCCTACCAAGTTACGGTTCATGGTTTGGTTGAACTGTAACAGGAACGTCTTAGCCAACAACAGGGTGTCGTCTTCCCTTTCGCGAAGTGGTGGGATGGTAATTGTCACTTCACCGAGTTGGTGGATCAGATCTTCGCGGAATTTGCGATCACCCGAGCGATGATTCAGATCCTGATGCGTCGCAGCAACCACTTTCACATCCACTGCAATGGCTCGCTGACCGGCGATTCTATCTACCATTCTCTCCTGCAAAAAGCGCAGAACTTTGGCTTGAATCGAAGGCGGCATATCCCCGATTTCGTCAAGAAAGAGTGTGCCGCCATTCGCCGCTTCGATTTTGCCAATTTTCACCTGACGGGAATCAAAGTTACCTTTCTCTACACCAAAGAGTTCACTGTCGAGCAGATCTTCAGGTATCGACGCACAGTTGACGGTAATAAAAGGACCATTGCTTCGAGGGCTGCGATCATGAATCGCACGTGCCAGCAGCGCTTTACCCGTGCCGCTTTCACCATAAATCAGGGTATTCACTTCAGTGTTGGCGACGCGATCAACCATGCGCAAGGTTTGTACCATTGGTGGACTGCCGCCGAGGATAGATTGTTGCTGACGCTCATACGCCCTCAAACGCTCGACTTCATGCTCTAGCTTGGCAGTATGTCTAGCTCGCTTGACCATCATGCGAAGCAGTTCATCACTGAAGGGGCGTTCTATCACATCGGTTGCGCCGGCCTTGAGAGCAAGGATGGCATCGCCGTCATTTTCGCTGTTTACAATAACCAGAATTTTCGTTCGGGGAGCAAAAGCGTGGATTTCCCTGACCAAGTTAATCGCGACAGCATCACTGCTGCCCATTACGACCACAGAGGTCAGCATTTGATTCAGTGCTGTTGCCACGCTTTGCATGGGCGCAGCCACCACGGAGGTAATGTCCTCCAAAATTTGGCTAAGTTGTCTTTGAGACGTTGGATCGTCATCAATAATGAGCAGTGCGTCCTGACGTTTCGTGGTCAGGCTTGGTGCGGTATCAACCATGTATCTCCCCTTTGGGTATTCACACCGTGTATTGAACATGCCTCAGGCCATCAACGAGTGGAAACCCACCCGTTCCGGAAGCAACACGGAAATCCGTGTTTTTTGCCTTTTTGGCGCTACAGATCCAACGGATACCAGTAAAGATGTTGTTGTTTAGGGCACTGATTTTTCAGTCAACAACTGTCTTTTACCAACCGGAATCTTTAAAAGTCACGGTGCTTTCGAACGTACTTACGCAGCATTCACTAACCCAAATGAGGCAAGGCCCTGTCTCGCAATCCAATTTGCTGCGCGTCGATAAATCACGGCAATTCATGAAAACACACGGTGACGACACGTATTGAGGAAAATCAGTCAGGCGGGGGGAGCCAAGCTATTGTTATTAGGATCGGTTCAACGTCTCTTCGATACAGATTCAAATCCACAAAGACAGACATCGGGCGTCCCGAACTGTTTCTTTTCGCTCGTGAGTTACTCTAGCAGCGCGATTTGGAAACGTTTCCGATAAAGGTAGGAATTGCATTTAATTCTTATTTTGTAGGCACATTCTCTGAATTTAACAGGATAAATTGCGCTCGTACTGACATAAGTATGAGCCCCATTTTGTTCTCTCCCTTGTTGTTTTCCCCTGCTCCCCAATAGCTATCGCAGGGCGAGTTTTCAATCAAAATAGCCGGTGCAGTTTCTATTAAACGTTGACGCAAATTTGGGTGCTGCAAAAACTTCTCCATCACCACGAAATGCATGATGTCGTAACGCACAAGCGCCCAGTCCTTGCGGACATGAGCCTCCAGCTCACGGCTGAGTTTGAAAGCATCACACGGCGTTTTGGCGGATAAAATTTTCTGTTGTAAGGCCACATCAGCAAACTTTTGCGCGTGGTATGCGTGTTCAGTCGATGACCAGTATTCACCATCAATGACAATAGATGCTGGAAAGAAATTAGACAGGAAGCCATATGACTCGTCAGGTTCATAAAAACGAATTTCATTCACTGACATTTGGCGAGACCTTTATTGACCATGTTGAGATCATCTTAGTCAAAAGACTGAATTTTGGCTTAGTCAACAGACTGATTTTACGTTAAACCTCCGGAATTCAGCCCCCCATTTGCCTGCCTTGCGTAACTTCTGTCTTCCGGCTGACAGTTTCCTATCATAAGATTGTTTCATTAGCATGAAGGGAAAACGCGTTCGACGGAGTGAAAATATGAAATTGGCTGCGATGCTTGCCATTGCCATGATCTGTGCGGTGTTGTTTGTCCCTGTTCATGCCGTCATTCCTGTCAAAGGCGCGGACTGCAATGACTGGAATGCAAAGACCTTCTGGTTTGAGCCTTGGGGAAGCTCTGGCGTGCATAAAGGCATCGACATTTTTGCCCCATCAGGGACACCGGTAATGTCGGCCACTGGCGGGCTAGTGCTGTACACCGGAGAGCTAGCCAAAGGTGGTAAAGTGGTCGCCATTCTCGGACCAAAATGGCGTTTACACTACTATGCCCATTTGGATGACATCGCATCGGACACGTCAGGATGGCTTACCCATGGGGAAACAATTGGCACGGTCGGCAGCACGGGTAACGCCATTAACAAACCTGCTCATCTTCACTATTCCGTCATGTCACTGCTCCCTTATCCTTGGCTGTTCAGCACCGAAACTCAGGGATGGAAAAAGATGTTCTATCTCGACCCAGCCGCACAGTTTTCCCAATGCATCAGCGGATAATCAGAGAGCCAAGTAACGCGACGCCCTCTCGGATTTCGTTGAGGGAGCTATTACCGAAACCAGCCACTAATGCGCGATCTATCTCTACTGAACGATGACTGTTATCTTCCTGATAGCAATAGTAATCCAACGTTCGAATGGTATATCCCTCCGCTTCAAACGCCGATTTGACCTCTACTGCTGTCGGTCCCCCTTTCCAGCTAAAGGTCACATGTAACCCCGCGGCCTGACTCAGTATCTCCACCTGATCGCTACAAGCATGGGTTAGCAATTCGACAAAAAGCCTCTGTTTCTCCTGATAAAGGCTGCGCATTTTACGGATATGTCTAAGGTAATCGCCTTCAGTAATAAAGGCCGCCAACGCTTCTTCTATATGTATTGGGGTATCGCCGCCAATAGCATCCTTAATTTGTAAGCAAGACTCCACCAAAGCTTCCGGTACGACAAGGTAACCAACACGCACAGAGGGCAGAAATGCCTTACTGAATGTCCCGATATAAATCACCCGCGCATCTTCGCCATGCAATTGCGTCGCGAGTCCCTGAAGCGAAGGATATGGCCGGTTGGCAAACTGGAATTCACTGTCGTAATCATCTTCGATGATCCAACGATCTTTCTGGCTTGCCCACTCAATGCAGCGCATTCGCTGAGAAGTATTCAGGCTGGTGCCCATGGGATATTGGTTGCTCGGTGTCAGATAAACAGCTTGGCCTTCGAACTGCTCAATCTTGTCGACATCCGCGCCGGACTTCGGCAAAACCGGCAGCTCCTCAATATTCATTCTGCTTCGCTTAAGCACCTTCCGCATTTGTACATAGCCAGGGTTCTCCATCATGACGCTATCACCGGCCTTCAAAATGGCATTCGACGCGATGTAAAGCGCTTGCTGCGCGCCAGAAGTGACAATAATCCGGTGTGCAGGCGCGGAAACAGATCGGCTGACAGAAAGGTATTCACTCAGGGCTTTTCGGAAAGTCAGGCTGCCCTGAATGTCATTTTGCCCAGCAATAAAACTTCGCTGAAACTGCAGCTGCATCGCTCTCGCCCATTTCTTGTAGGGAAAATGGGCAAGGTCAGGCACACCGGGTGCAAAGGCGCGGTTTCTTTTTTGGGTGTCGAAAGCTTCTGGTACTGCTGCCACGTCATCAGAGTGCAATGGTATGACTGACGATTGGCTATCTTCCGCCTGAAGGAATTGCTCAGGTGTCGACACATTCACAAAGTAGCCAGCGCCGCGTCGGCTTTCCAAATACCCTTCGGCTTTCAGCTGCTCATAAACCGCTGTCACCGTGTTTCGGCTCAATCCTAATTCCTTCGCCATAAAACGGGTAGCAGGAAGTCTGCCATGATGAGGCCAACGGCGGTTCAGGATCTTTTCCTGAATCGCGGCATAAAGTGCGCTTTGTTTGGAACTTTTTTCACTGGCGAGCTGCAAATCACCAATGTCGATCGGCTGCATATTGGATCCATTCACTTATCTAAACTGGCTCTATTTGTGGAGCCATTTATCACTACACTACAGGAATGAACGACGAAGAAGCAATGAACAAACAAGGAAGACGTTTATGACGCTAGGCAACACCCAACGGACAACAGTAAAAAAAGCCGCTCACAAAGCAGTTAAAGACAAAGAAGCGCTTTACAGCATTATTGATGAATCCAAACTTGCCCACGTTGCTTTCAGTGATGAGCGCGGCCCAACAGTGATTCCAATGCTGGCATGGCGTGAAGGTGACAACATTTACATTCACGGCGCCAGAAACAGCAAGATGCTTAAGCACTTGAAAAACGGTGCGGATTGCTGCGTGACCTTTACCATTCTGGATGCTTGGGTGTTAGCGCGTTCCGCTTTCCACCACAGCGCACATTACCGCTGTGCGATGGCATTTGGTCGCTTTGAAGTCGTCGAAGATAACGCCAAAAAAGCGGCGGCTTTTGATGAGTTCCTGGAGCAAATCGCACCGGGAAGAAGCAAAGAAGCTCGCCCCGGTAATGAAAAGGAACTGACAGCAACAGAACTTTTAGTGATGCCACTCGCTGAAGCTTCAGTCAAGATTGGCCGTCATGGCGTGAACGACGATTTGGCAGATATGGATTTACCCGTTTGGGCGGGAATTCTTCCTTTCCGCACAGTAGCAGGGCCTTTGGAGCCAACCGCTGATAATAGTGTCGATAAAACACCGGACTATTCATCTGCCTACCCGGGCCGCTGGTGCGAATAAAAATTCATTCCCCAAGGGGCTTTGTCTCTTGGGGATTGTGTAGCTCCCTGATATATTGAATTTTCGTCTATCAGGAGAGGACAAGGATGAGCACATTCAATCGGGTAGCCATTGTTGGCGGTACCCACGGGAACGAATTCAGCGGTATTTATCTTCTTAAAAAGTGGCAGGAAAGCCCTGCACTTATCAGCCGCCCCACCTTTGAAACAGAAACCCTTTTTGGCAACCCAAATGCATTCCGCGATAACAAACGTTATCTGGATTGTGATTTGAACCGCCAGTTCATCCCTGCCGATCTTGCAAACCCAGAACTGGGTAATTACGAGCAAAGCCGAGCTAAAGCCATCAACCTTCAATTAGGGCCAAAAGGCAACGCACGCACCGATCTCATCATCGACCTGCACAACACCACGAGCAACATGGGGCCAACCCTGATACTGCTGAAAAACGATGCTTTCAATACTCAGCTCGCCGCTTACGTGGCCGAGCGTATGAGCAATGCAGTGATTCTGTTCGAAGACCACTGCTCAATGGAAGAGCACTATTTCCTTTGTTCCATCGCTGATCAGGGCATCATTATTGAAGTGGGTCCTCAGCCGCAGTCTGTTATTCGTCAAGACGTGCTGGAGTGGATGGATGATATGACACGCCACATTCTCGATTTTGTCGAGCTGTTTAATAAAGACGAGGTGCCGACGCTACCAGAGACTGTTTCGGCATACCGCTATGTGGAAACCTTGAAGCTGCCTGAAAACGAACAGGGCGAACGTATCGGCATGGTGCATAAAAATGTGCAGGACGCTGACTTCACACCACTTCGAAACGGCGACCCTATCTTCACCAAGTTCGATGGCACAGAAGTGTATTGGGATGGCGACTACGAGGCTTACCCGCACTTTATCAATGAAGCCGCTTACTACGATAATAACCTTGCCATGTCATTGGGTGAGAAGGTTGATATCTCTGTGATTAAATAATCGCATATACCCAAACCAGCGGTTACCGATCAAAAACGCCCTCAAATTGAGGGCGTTTTCACACACAATACAACTCTACTTGTCAGGATTGTGTTTCCCCTGCAATCACAGAAGGGTCACCTTCGACCACCGGCATATCGCCGATATCAGCCGAGCCTGAAACCTGCGTAGGCACTGGGACGCTGGGGTCTGCCAAAGTCAAGCTACTGCACTGCCCTGTCGCGGATTGCATAGTCTGTTCAATCTCTCGCGCTTTGATCACATACTGGTTGGAACTTCCCATGACAACGCCATCGTTGAGAGAAAATGCTGGCGTGTACTTGCCGCTATCCTGCTCATAAGGAATCCCCCAAAAGTCACCGTTTCCGCCATAGTTGAACAGGAACGTTTGTCCCGCGTATGTGCCCGCGGAGCCAGAGCGATCATTGGCATTGCTGTGGCTGTAAGTGAACTGCAAAGGACGATCGAAACTCACCACATCCCCGCTACCATTTTTAACTGCCGAAAGCTGATTCCATGACTGGATCCCCGTTTCCCAGACATAAAATTCAGTCACAATGGATGAGTCATAAATGTCATAAGGATTGGTTACCGTCGATGTCACCATAGGCCCGCTTCGTACACCCCAACTGTGTGGCGTTGCATCTATATCGTTCTGTGTGAGTGAAGCGTTGTATCGGACAGGCTCAGAGCTATTCACACTCACCAGTGTTAACGCATTACCACCTGAGGTACTGAAAGTGAAATTGTGCGGACCACTCGTCGTTTCAAACGGGCTGCTGGCGCCACTCCAATTCACTAAATCACCACTATCCAATGTACCAATCGGACAGTTGTCATAGCAGTACAGCGTGACTGAACCACCATTCAGCAGTTCACCAGAACCCGTTTCGCTTCCGTTAATAAAGCTTTGCTCGTAGTAGGTCAGCGACGTTTTCCCTTCCAGATATTTTACTTCGCCCCCCAATTGCTCGGAGTACATATAGAGCGATTCATTTGTGCTAAGGGTAATTTGCACTGGGCTGATCGTCGCCACAGAAGGACCGTTCTCACCCCAGCTCAACTTACCGGTTTTATAAAAACCGTCTGAGCCCACACTGTCCTGTGCAGCTGTGAGGTAATTCACCACCCACTGGTCAAAAGAACCATCGCTAAAGACGGTGCTATCCCAGTAGCCGAACTGAATGCCTCTGGCCTGTGAAAGGCTGAGCGTTTTCACTTCGTTTTTGATCAAGCGCCCCGGCGCATTCACGTAGGTATACTCGGTTTGAGCACTGCCGTCGTTTCTGACAACGGTTTCGCCATTGGTTACAGCACCTTCAACCTCAGTCCAAAGACCCCAGTAACCCACATATCCGTAGCTATCATAGTTACTGTTATTGGCACTTGAATAGAGGATTGGAAAACCCGCATTTACACTGACTTCTGCACCTGATGACGCGTTATATAGGTCATATCGGTGCACGTAGCTGTCAAACTGGGTTCGGCTCAAACACGTGCCCGCATTGCTGCCAGACTTGTAGGGCAAGCTGTCGAAATCTGACGCGTTTTGCAGCAAAACGTTATCGCTATTAAACGCCAAAGCATAAGCTCCCGATTGGTCAGAAGAGGTCAGTGCCACACCCGTGGATCGATCACTACTCATTACCACACTGGCACTTTGTGTATAGCTGCTGGCACCCTGCTGGCTGGACTCATAAAGCGTAAAACCTATCGAACCAGGTTCGCTGTCCAAAGTGATCACTTCACCTCCCCCCAATTGGTTGAGGTTGGTGAAATTGTCATAGAAATCAAAATTGAACGTAAACTGTCCGAAAGGGTTAGAATCAGAAGCACCTTCGCTAATCACAGCCTGGAATTTTATCGCCTGATTGCCGCCCCCCCCTTCCATTTCAGGGATCCACACGTTGACGATCAAGGGATCAAGATCAGAGGCCCGGGTGACGTTTGCCACTGCTTTCAAATAAGACGGTGTATTCGCAGCACCAGATGACTGCCCTGAAGACCCATCATCTTCTGAGTCAAAACAAGCGGCTTCATCCGCCAATACTAAATAAGGACCGGCGTTAGCAAACTCCGTAACATTGAACTGTGCCGTGAAACAGAGAATGCTGTTCACCAATTCGATGGGTTGTAACGCCTCATTCCAAACATAAGATTTGGTCTGCGCGTTTGAGTAGTCTGTACCAGCGTCGTTGAAAGCAGCATGAGCAACACCCGAAGATAAAGCCATCGATGACAACAGCCATACAGTTTTAGTCATTTTCATTCGTCACGACCTCCAACTGTTGGGGAAGTTGTAAACTACTGGTAGAAGTCGCAGATCCTGCACCGTCGCTATCACTGCATCCCAAAAGACCGAAAGAAAACAGGCATATACAGCCCAATTTTATTAACCCTTTCATTACACCCTCACCTCATCATCCGTTTCTAAAGAGATAAAAGTCTCAACTTCAAGACCTCATATACACATAGTTTTAGTGTGGAAAATAACCGTTGTCAGTTTTGTGCCTAAATCAAAGGCGAGGGGCATATCCCATTGAAATCATTTACTTAAATCCGGTATGACGTACTGACAGAAAGAGGGAATCACGTTGGAAAATAAGGAGTTAAACGCAAGCTGAGACAAATTTCCGGTTGGATGCTCATAAACATACAATGTGATAAAAATCACTTTTTCAACACTTTTGGTAATCAATAAGCAAAAACCGAAATAGAAACGTGGTGAATGTGATCTCGATCTGCTGAAGGGTGTTGAAGGTTCCCTAGACTGGAGCCAGAAACATTAACAGTAATGACACATAAATTAAAAAAATATTGCTGTTTTTCAATGCAAACACAGAGGGATACATTAATGAGCGAAGTTTTATTAGCAGTTTTTGCTGGTGCAATTGTTGGTTTTTTCTTTAGCGCCGTGAAGTTGCCTCTCCCTGCCCCACCAGTGATATCTGGAATCATGGGTATCGTTGGGATCTATCTTGGCGGCATGGCCTATCAGACAATTGTCACGAGATTCTTTTCATAGTCTCTCCCACATTCTTTACCCCAAGCGCAGAAATTTAACGCGCTGGAATTTCATATTTTATTTACGACGTAGAAAATTCGAGGAGGACTGGTGTCTACAGGGAAGCTACCGCCGGCGGCAGATGGATTACAACTCAACTTCTGTAAAACATTGGCGTGTCGAAACTTTGGATTGAGTGATGAGAAGTATTATTTGCTTCAAGATTCGGATCCGTCTCGTCCCGGTTTGGTGTGCCGAGAGTGTGGTGCCTTTCCTCCTCTCCTTAACAACAGGGGCGTTATTGAAGAACTGAGTCGTCTAAAACAGCAAGACTCAGGTAATCTCGCCGCGTGCAATACCGAAGGCTGTGAGGCATTTGGTAAGCCTGTGCTCACCCATCGTGAGCATTATCATGCGTTTGGATACAGTGGTGAGCGTCAGCGCTACCGTTGTAAGCATTGCCAAGCGACTTTCGTGGATAAATGGTCGAATGCCAACCCTAAGTTGGATGTTCAGCAACGTCTGCTGGGTTTGCTTTTCACCGGACATCCGGTTCGGGAGATTTGCAGAAAACTGCATATCAACCCAAAGACTTTTTACGATCACCTCGAGCAAATCGCTGCGCGCTGTCGCAACAAACTGGCAAGCGTGGATGCTCGATTCCTGCAATTAGCGAAGGAAAATCCGTTGGCTTCATCGCTCACGACGTTGCAGCCACGCAGCGACAATGGCGTGATGTGGCTAACCACAGGTGATGCAGAGCATGGCTACGTATTACTGCAAAACATTAACTACTCATCTGACGAAGAAAAGCCGGATGAAGTGGGTGATGTGTACGCTGAAAAAGCGAGGTTGATGCCAGATAATTTCATCCACTTCACAGACTCCTTTGAAGCGAATCCCGAAGGCTTACTGAATCAGGTCAACGAGAAATACAAAGAAGTCCTTTCACGTAGCAATGTGGAGGACCTCTATACACGGCCGATACATGTTGATTACCCATCAAAAGGTTGTTTGATTCGACCCCAGTACGCGGCGTATGCGCAGTATCTTCGTTTGAAAGAGTTGACTGAAGAGTGGCAAGACCTCACGGTTTATCTCCCTCAAGAGCCATTGCTACGCTCTGCGATCATCAGTGTGTTTAGGGAACGCCTTCAAGAGAAACAATGCCACCCAATCTACGTGGTACAGAATGCGCATTGGATGGAACGTGATAGTGCCGATAACATCGACATTATGCTCTTGAGTTGGTGGCGTGACCGCTGGGCATTTACCCAGAAGGGACAAGCAGAGAAAGCCATCTGTCACTTAGGGAAACAAACAGGTCTGGAAGCTGCGTGGTTGGAAAGAGCAACGACAACAGCACTGGAAGATTATCAGGATCGCTTTCACCTGCATTTTCGCTCCCTGATCGATGAGCCAAGACGCCGGTTGCGCCCAGGTGGCCTGCTTCCATTACTGGATATTTTCCGGGCATGGAACAACCTCTGCCATCAAAACAGCGAAGGGATTACCCCTGCGCAGGCTTTGGGACTGGCGCGCCACCCTTACACATTGGCGAATTTATTGGCTTAACCGTTAGAGGTCGTTCTATTTTTCTGGCCACTTCTCACCGGAATACCAGATTCTAGACAACAAAAAAGCGAGCTCAAAGCTCGCTTTTTTTATTGAATGCAAAACCAGATTACTCGTCGGCTTCAGCTTCTGAGTAGTCTTCACTTGCGCCGCCACGGGAAGTGGAGCACAAGTTGTAAACGACATGCTTGTGGTTGATTTCTTTCAGGTATTTCAACCAGCAAAGAGCATATGATGATTCAGCTGCACGACGGCCATTCACTTCATCAACAAATTTCTGCTGCTCTTCATCTTGTGGAACCATTGCACCTTCAAATAGTGCTTTCATGGTGCGCCCACTGGTTTCCAAAAGTTGTGCTTCTTTGATGGTGAAATAGCCTGATCGAGCAAAACCTTTTGGAAAATGCTTGTCATCAAAAAACTTTTGACCACTAAACATTATTTAGCTCCTTAACAAATTTGCGCAATATTCTTCATTAAACCATTAAGGTGTAAAGCAAAATATTGTTGATCTGACGATTAAGAAAATTAATTCTTACTGCGGTTTATAGCGGTGATTTCGTATTCTGTCGAGAGTTTAACGATAATTTCATGATGAATTTTTCACGTAACTTATCCGAGAAGTAGCTCTAGGTCGAGACCACCGAAAGTAAGCCTTTGTAACAATGTGAAAAACGTCAAAAATTAAGAAAAACTTTTATCAACTGCCCAGAAACATTCACCATGCTTGCAGAAAAATCTCACAAAATAACTGGGCTTCACCTCACATATCTACTGCGCTGTAGCGATGTCAGCTCACAGTCAGGAACAGAATCGCTTTCCTTTTTCATTAACCATAATCTACTGATAAGATTCTTTTCGTAACAATCGAAATTTCTAATTGATGACAGCGAATTTTTTCGTTTTATTTAATCAATCTGCTGGATTTATGCTTGGGTGGAATTGGTGTCACAGTTATGCCAAGGAAACTTCATCAATAAGTCACATAACTTCGTCTATATTTGATGAGACAAAGGCTTAGCAGGAAACGCAATGTCCTTTGATGCAATGAAAATAATTCCGAAGTATTGTTAAACGAACAGGGTAAATAAAATGGCCAAGTGGGAACAGTGGCTGAAAAACGACACAAACCGTAAAGAGAAGTTTAATTCCAAATTCAATGACGAATTTGACGATCGACCTCAACGCGACAAGAAGGCTCGCCGCAGGGCAAAGCCAAGCCGCTCATCTCAAGAGGATTACCCGTTCGATTGATGAAAAAAAGCCAGCGTCTCAGCGCTGGCTTTCTCAATGAGGAGCTTAAGGTTCCATCAGAAAAACATTTGGTAGGTGTAACCCGTCAGTATCGCCATCCCCAATACCACCGCCAAAAAGGCCAGAATCATCTGGTTGCGGAACATGGACTTGAGCATGATAACTTCAGTAAGGCTCGCTCCCGCACTGCCAATAACCAGCGCCATTACCGTACCCACGCCCATGCCTTTTGCCATTAAAGGTGCACTCAGCAGAATCACTGCCTCGGCACGGATGTATAGCGGAATACCAATCACAGCCGCCAAAGGTATCGCGAACGGGTTATCTTCACCGGCAATGGATGCAATCCATTCCGCGGGCATTGCACCGTAAATCAATGAGCCCACACCGACACCGATGAAGATGTATGGCATCGCCGTTTTAAAGTCTTTCCACACGCCACGCCAAATCTTCAGCCACTTATTCTCTTCTACCGGTTTCGTACCACACGTGGTGCCACAGCAACTCTTTGCCGGTTCTTCATAAGTCGATGGTTTGAGGTACTTCTCGAAACCCAACTTTTCCAGCAGGTAACCCGCCACCACCGAAATAACCAGTGCCGAAGCAAAGTAGTACGCAGTGACTTCCAAACCAAAGGTCACTGCAAACAAACCAATGATCATAGGGTTAAGCAAAGGGCTTGCGAACAGAAACACCATCATGGTGCCAAAGCCTGCCTGTGCGCGAATCAGACCTTTTAAGAAAGGTATTGTCGAGCACGAACAAAATGGCGTGATGGCGCCTAAAAACGCAGCCATGACGTAACCTTTGCCGTTTTTGCTGCTCAGAATGCTGCGAATCTTTTCTGGCGGTATGTATTGCTGCAATACGCCAACCAGATAACTGATCACTAGGAACAGCACAGTGATTTCGGCGGCAAGGAAGGCAAACATGCCCAGCGTTGACTGGAGGGTCTCCATGGTCATCATTAATTTCTCTATATTTCTAGAATATTCGAAATATAGAGTTTTGATTTCTCCTCTGCAAGATATTTCTGGTAATATCGAAATATTATTTTTATCCAGGAAGCGCTATGGAACTCGAAACTGTCGCTAAAGCATTGAAAGAACTGGGACACCCAACCCGGCTAGCGATATTCAAGAGACTGGTCAAAGGTGGACATGCTGGTATCGCAGTGGGTGTGGTTCAGGAGGAACTGAAGATTCCTGGCTCAACCCTTTCCCATCATTTGTCGAGTTTAATGTCTGCGAACCTGATTGAGCAGCGGCGTGAAGGACGAACTCTTTACTGTATCCCCAAGTATGAACAACTCGATGGTGTTTTATCCTTTTTGCGCGAAGAGTGCTGTGCGGACGAATCCCTCGACGAGACAAAGACTCATGGGTAAAGAAAAAGCAGGGCGATTGCCCTGCTTCTGATTTGATTAGCTTTGCTTTTCCTGCCACTCGGCGTGTCTTTGTTCCACACGCTTTTTCACGTCTCGCCACTTTTCAGCGCTTTGCAGGTCGCGCACCGAGAACTGATGCTTCTTCGCCAGTGATGCAGCCTGCGGTACGTCAATGATTGGCAGGTTGTCTAAGGCCTCAATTGATGACTGGCGGTTGTTGCATAGCAGTAGCATATCACAGCCAGCAGCCAGTGCTTGCTGACAGCGCTCTGCCGGGCCGCCCATGACCGTCGCCCCCTCCATGCTCAAGTCATCAGAGAACACAATGCCTTTAAAGCCCAGTTGTTCCCTAAGCACTTTCTTCAGCCAGTAAGGCGACCCACTGGCTGGCACGTCATCATAGTGCGGATAGATAACATGCGCTGGCATCATAGCATCCAATACGCCTGCTTCGATTTGCGCGGTAAATATTGCCATGTCCTGTTCGAAAAGATTGTCACGCTCATCTTTCGGGCTTTCGAAATGTGAATCGGCAAGCACGGCACCATGGCCTGGGAAGTGTTTACCCGTTGTGGCCATACCCGCGTCTTTCATACCAGCCATAAACGCGGTTGAGAACTGGATTACCGTATCATTGTCGTCGCCGAATGCGCGGCTGCCAATCGCTTTGCAGTCAAAGCCACGATCCAACACTGGCGCAAAACTCAGGTCAATGTCATGGGCCATCAGTTCGGCAGCCATCAACCAGCCAGCTTCCTTCGCCAAAGTCAGGCCATCTTCCATCTGTGCGTAAGACTGCGCAGGTGGAATGATGGTGAACTGCTCGCGAAATCGCTGAACACGGCCACCTTCCTGATCAACACCAATCAAAATAGGGCGTTTAGCCGCTTTACGAACGGACTCTGTCAGTGCTGCCAGCTGGCGACTGTCGTGGTAATTACGAGCGAAAAGGATCAAGCCACCAACGCTTGGGTGTTGTAATAACTCACGCTCTTCCGCGTCCAGCTCACACCCTTCAAGATCAAGCCACAATGGCCCCATGGGTCACTCCTGTTTGAATTTCGTTTTAAGCTGGCAACATATTACGCTGACACGCACACTCTAGAAAGCCTGACACCAAATTTTGGTGCTGGGAATTGCAATCCTATGAGAAACTTAGCGATTGAAACCGTTAAAAAAGAGAGGCGAGTAAATCATGTACATCGGCATAATGTCTGGCACCAGTTTGGACGGTATTGATATGGTCGCCGCCTCTTTTTCTGACCAGAGCGTCACCTTGCATCATCAGGCTGAGTATCCCTTTCCTGAAACGCTCAAGGAAAAGCTCATCGCACTGAGCCAAGGCGTACCAGTCACGCTGGAAGAAATTGGCACCATCGACCATTTCCTTGGTAAAACGTATGCCGAAGCGGTCAATCGCTTTCTAACCGAAAACACGTTGAAATCAGAAGACATCACAGCCATTGGTTGTCATGGCCAGACGGTATTTCATAAACCCACAGGGCCAATGCCATTCACCATGCAGCTTGGCGATGCCAATATCATTGCAGCGCTGACAGGCATTACGACGGTTGCTGATTTCCGCCGCAAAGACATGGCGCTTGGTGGTCAAGGCGCACCTCTTGTTCCTGCCTTTCACCAGTTTCTGTTTGGCACAGACTCCACTACCAAAGTGGTGCTGAACATTGGTGGCATCGCCAATATCTCAGTGCTTGCACCTAACCAAAGCGTCGTGGGTTATGACACGGGGCCAGGCAACATGCTGATGGATAGTTGGATAAGCGAACACCAAGGCAAACCTTATGATAAAGACGGCGCTTGGGCGGCGAGTGGAGCCGTCAATCCGGCGCTGCTGAATCAAATGCTCAGCGAAGGATATTTTGCTCAGCCTGCCCCAAAAAGCACAGGGCGGGAGCTATTCCATCGGGGATGGCTGGAGGCTCAACTCAACGCTTTCTCTCAACCAGTGAGTCCTGAAGATGTGCAAGCGACGCTACTCGCTTTTACGGTGCAATCTATCGCCAATGACGTGGCTCGCTATGGACAAGGTGAACTTCTGGTTTGCGGTGGTGGTGCCAGAAACAGAGCCTTGATGAAAGGCCTTCAAGTGGCATTACCTGATTGGCAGGTTATGACAACGGACGATAAGGGCGTTAATGGCGATTCGCTGGAAGCATTGGCTTTTGGCTGGTTGGCACACCAAGCCTTAGAAGGAAAAGCGGGGAACTTACCCGATGTAACTGGCGCGAGCCGACCTTGCCGACTTGGCGCGATTTACTATCCCGATTAGGGTCTGTTAACCCTACCCCGGCTGGGTACCAAACTTGTTCGGACGTTTGACCGACACAGGCATATTCAGGCTGGTGCGTTTCAGATAAAGCAGGTATTGGCTGAAACTGAGTGGTCTCGAGTAGTGGTAACCCTGTGCGATGTCGACACCGTACCGCTTCAATACCGAAGCGGTTTCCAAATCCTCCACCCCTTCAGCGACCACCATTAACCCAAGCGACTTTGCCATTTCCGTGGTCGCACGGACAATGTTCTGTTTGCGAGGGCTATTAGTCAGTGAGTTGATGAAGCTGCGGTCAATCTTAAGCTCCGTAAACGGTAGCTGAGAAAGATAAGTCAATGACGAGTAGCCTGTACCGTAATCATCAATCGAGACTTCAATGTCGTATTGGGACAGACGATCAATCACTTCATGCAATCTGTCATAGTCTGACACCATGGTAGATTCTGTCAGCTCCAGAGACAGCGTGCCCGTTGGTACACGGTATTGCTCTGCTATATCTGCAATTTTGTCGACCAAATTGGGAATCGCAATATCAGATGCACTCACGTTGATTGAGAGACGTCGGCTAAAACCCAGCTCGATCAGTTTGCTCTGCTGATAGAACGCCCGTTTAATCACCCAAAGCGTTAGGTTGTTGATAAGCCCCACTTCTTCAGCCAGTTTCACAAACACTTCCGGCGATACCTGACCAAACTTGGGATGCTCCCAACGCAAAAGCACTTCTGAACCATGTATGGACCCCGTGCGAAGATCAATCTGAGGCTGGTGATACAAATCCAGCTCGTCGTTTTCGATGGCGCGCTTCAAATCAGACACCAGCGACATATTCATGGTGCGGTTAAAGCTATTAAGCGAGTCATAAGCGTTGAATCGCTTGTCGGAAGGAGAAGTCTCCGCCACTGCCTGCATCGCTTTACGTAGCAACACATCTGTCGTCGCACCGTCTTTTGGAAACTCACTGGAACCTATCGTTCCTTGTGTGCGGATGCTGAGGTCGCTCAATTCGACGTAATGATCCACCTCATCCATCGCGCTCGACAGTAACAGATCGATCTTTTCCTTGTTGGTCGATAGCACCACAAAGCCAAACAATCCTTCTTTGATACAGGCAATTCTGTGTTTGTCTCTATACCTCCCTTCCAGCACTTTAACAGCGTCACAGTTAAGCGCTGCATGTAAGCGGTTACACACTTCGCCAACAAAATACTGTTTTTGCTTCACGGACATGTAAGGAGAAAGAGAATTAAAGCGATCAATTTGGAAGCAGCAAAGCGTGAACTCATTATTGCGATCGATAAGTTGATCGACCACAAGCGACAAGACGTTCACGTTTGGCGAGGATGAGAGCGTGTCATGGGTGAGCTGATAAACTGACTCTTCTCTCTGTTGGCGAAAACGCTCGGCTAGCGCCATCGCCATCAACATGGCAGTCAGTACATGTCCCATCATAAAGGCATATCGGTTTGCCAACGTGTATTCAATATTCCCCGTTACCAGCAACGGCGGAAAGACCCCGGCAATCACCAAAGGTATCCAAGAAAAAGTAAACATCGGGCTCCATTTCTTTGCCACCGCCCAACGTCGCCACACCAGCACACCAATCAGCGCATAAAAGACAGGTTGTATAGCAATCAAAAACGTCGCCGATACGTGCTCAGGGATGACAAACGAAATCATCGTCAAACCCAACAGCACCATCAATGCGTAGTTCACAACCTGCCTCAACAGGCTCTGTACTTTGTGAACACGCAAATAAAGATGCGAAAACAATAGAGAAAGTAAGAACAAACAGAACGTCAGTCCCACCGTGTTATTGCTGAAGAAAATCTGTATTGCCGGAGGAAAAAGGTAAATACCGAAACCATGAACTGCGCCCAGCATTACCATGCTCACACCAACATATCCGGCATAAACCAGATAGACCCGCTCTCGCAGTGAAACATATACAGCAAAGGTGTATACACCCACAGCCAACATGATCGCGGCAAAGCCCCCCCAAACTGTATGAAGAAGTTGGGTCAGGGTATGATAATCATGTTGCTCCATCAACCAGATTGGCATCGCTGGAAACCCTTCGGAGTAGACGTGCAAATACAACTCTGAACGTTCAAAACCGTCCATCATAAAGTTAACGGCAGGTGGCATGTCACCAAGGGTATAACCTCGTTCTATACTGTCACCCAATCGCCAGCGGTTAATCTCTTGACCTTTGTTATTGAACTGGTAAATGTTGAGACGGTCGATCATCGGCGTATCGAAATAAAGCGTGAGGTGGCGGTGTTCAGAATCCAGATTCTGCACATCGACTTTTACCCAATAAGATTTATTCCCAAGCTCCCAAGGGATCTGATTGGGATTCTCAACATGACGGAAGATAGCCGATTCATGAACATAACTGAGAATGTGGCTATTTGTATCGTCAACGAAGTAGCCATAGCTGACATCAACACCGTCCGGATTAGATGTCAGGGTCGGAAAAAGACCTGCAAAGCGAGAGCCACTGAGCATGCCGAGAATGACGATAAAAAGCGTCGCCGCAACCCACAACGTGCGGTTAGGGATTAGGGGCTGAAATTTCATTCATTCTCCCGGCTACATTGAATTCTTGATAGATAAGTGGAATTCGAGAAAGCAAGAGAGCTTCGTTCTAGTCATACGCCAACCAATATGCAGCCCTTCTTATCATGTGAGGCTGCTGAAAATTCCCACAATGACATGTTTCAATCTAGATACAGATGACTACTTTTTCAAACATCAGAGTGCTTTAAAGCATAAATATTATTGATAATTTGCTGTTGAACGATGCAAGTGTGATTTTGAGCAAATGAATGACACTCGAACATTTGTTCAAAGAGAGAAAACTTCGTAGACTCTGAGGTTGAATTTCCGCCGCAGGATGACGTCATGACCACGACACGAACGCTAAGCAGCAACTTTGAGAGCTTGCTTGACGACACTAACCTCCTCACTGAGATTGCCATTCTCTATTACCAACAGAATACGACGCAGGAAGAGATCTCAAAGAAATTTGGTATCAGCCGTGCCAAAGTCAGCCGTCTGCTCCGTCGTGCACGTGAAGAAGGCATCGTAGAAATTTCTGTTAAGTTCCACCCGGTACACAGTGCACAACTGGAACAAAGGCTGATGGAAAAGTTCAGCCTCAAGCGCGCCCTGATTGCTCTTGATCAGCCAAGCGTTCAGGAGCAACGCAACCAAGTCGCAACGCTGGTTTCTTCCTTTATTGATGGTAACTTGCAAGAAGGTATGGTTGTCGCGGTAGGGCAAGGACAAAACGTCGCTGCCGTTGCAGATCATCCCGGCATTGTCTCTCATCGTAACGCCCGATTTGTCTGCGCAATTGGTGGCACCCATCGCAGCGGCGATATCATCAATGCAGACCATATCTGCCGTCGTCTCGCCAAGAAGTTTGGCGGCAGCAGCGAAACCCTCTATGCACCGGCTTATGTTGATACCCCGGAAATCCGTGATGTCTTCCTAAGTCACCCAAATATCAATGAGACGCTAAACCAGGCACGCAAAGCCGAATTTGCTTTGGTGGGTATCGGTGACATGGACGAGAACAGCCACATGGTGAAACTGGGCTGCTTCTCTGCACGTGAATTCGTTGAAGCACGTGTGAACGATGGTATTGTCGGTGATATTGGTGGATTTGATTTCTTCAAACTAGATGGAAGCCGCGCCAACACCCTGATGCGTGACCGTGTTGTCGGGCTTGAAATGCGGGACTTGAGACTGATTCCAAATGTCATTGCCATGGCTAGTGAAAGCCGCAAAGCTTTGTCTATTCTCGGTGCATTGAAAACTGGCACGATAGATGTGCTGGCAACCAGCGCAAGCTGTGCCATGGCACTGTTGAACATGGTCGATAATGAAGGATGATTTTGACGCACCAAAATCAACACAGGTCAAGGATCCAACAGCACATCAACAGATCTCGTTATAAGCAAACGTTTCTATGAGATCCCAGTGAGGTTTATCAGATCTGAGCGTTGACTTTATCGCACAAAAACACAAATATGACCCAATCATTTGCTCAGGTGTGTTGCATTTGTTCATTCAACGTCTACCCCGATGCATTGAATGGCCAGTAAAGGCACTTCTGAGCCCCCTACTAGATACAACAAAAGGTTTAAAAGATGAGCACTAAATTGGAACAATTACGCAAGCTCACAACCGTGGTTGCTGACACGGGTGATATCGATGCGATCGCCAAATACCAGCCGCAAGACGCGACAACAAACCCATCTCTTATCCTGAAAGCTGCTGAAATCCCGCAATATGCTCCGCTGATTGAAGAAGCGATTGCCTATGCAAAAGCGAAAAGCCAAGACGTTGAACAACAACTGGCTGATGCGGGCGACCGTCTGGCAGTCAACATTGGTAAAGAAATCCTGAAAGTGATTCCTGGCCGCATCTCTACAGAAGTAGATGCCCGCCTTTCTTACGATTTCGAAGGCAGCGTAGCGAAAGCACGCAAACTGATCAGCATGTACAACGAAGCAGGTATTAGCAACGACCGCATCCTGATCAAACTGGCCTCTACCTGGGAAGGTATCCGCGCTGCAGAAGTGCTGGAAAAAGAAGGCATCAACTGCAACCTGACCCTGTTGTTCTCTTTCGCACAGGCGCGTGCATGTGCTGAAGCGGGTGTATACCTGATCTCACCTTTCGTTGGTCGCATTATGGACTGGTACAAAGCGAAAGAAGGCCGTGATTTCGAACCAGCAGAAGACCCAGGCGTATTGTCAGTATCCAGCATCTACAACTACTACAAAGAGCATGGCTACGAAACCGTGGTAATGGGTGCAAGCTTCCGCAACACAGGCGAAATCCTGGAACTGGCTGGCTGTGACCGTCTGACTATCAGCCCGCAATTGCTGCAAGAGCTGTCTGACGCAGAAGGCGAAGTGGTTCAGAAACTACACGACGACGTGGAAGTGAAAGATCGCCCAGCTCCAATGACTCATGCTGAGTACCTGTGGGATCATAACCAAGATGCCATGGCAGTTGAAAAACTGGCCGAAGGTATCCGCAATTTCGCGGTTGACCAAGGCAAACTGGAAGACATGATTCGCGGTATGCTGTAACCGACAAAACAGAATTACTCAGAGCGGCTATTGCCGCTCTCTTATTTCCTATATCATTCGCTTGATTGAAATCCGCTCTGAACATAATTCAACAAGGTAAGCCCAAGATGGAACGTAAAACCCTTGCCAATGCGATCCGTGCCCTCAGCATGGACGGCGTACAACAAGCCAACTCTGGTCACCCAGGTGCCCCAATGGGCATGGCGGACATCGCCGAAGTCCTGTGGCGCGACCACATGAACCACAACCCACAAAACCCTGAGTGGGCAGACCGCGACCGCTTCGTGCTGTCAAACGGTCACGGCTCTATGCTGATCTACTCTCTGCTGCACCTGACCGGTTACGATCTGTCTATCGACGATCTGAAAAACTTCCGTCAACTGCACTCGAAAACCCCAGGCCACCCTGAGTATGGTTACGCGCCAGGGGTCGAGACCACTACGGGCCCACTGGGTCAGGGGATCACTAACGCTGTCGGTATGGCGATTGCGGAAAGAGCACTGGCTGCTCAGTTCA